>JAZNWW010000021.1:0-31489 GCA_045593535.1 Acutalibacteraceae bacterium | reverse complement strand
AATTCCGTTCGATGAAATAGGACTGCAATACCATATTTTCAGAACCACAGAAGAGATGGAAAATCCAACTGTTCGCAATACTTATCTGAATGTAGAATCTATGCTTGAGATTTTAGATATTTATGATAGTTATGGTTATCCGATGCACATTTCTGAGATCACTATTCCGGGTAGTGGTCTAAATGATGAAAACGAAGAAATCCAAGCTTATCTGGTGGAAAAGTTATATAGGACATGGTTTGCTACCCGTAATATGAAGAGTATAGTATGGTGGAACTTGGTTGACGGTTATGCGGCTTATGCACCACTTGGATCAAACCAAGGTGAAAATCGTTGCGGCGGCGGTCTTCTGCGTTTTGATATGAGCCGGAAACCTGCCTATGAAGTATTGGACAATTTGATTAATAAGGAATGGAATACATCCTTTGAGACTGTTGTTGACAAAAACGGTGAGCTTTCTTTCCGTGGTTTCTATGGTGAATACGAAATTATGGTAGGTGATAACATCTACACCGTAAATCTTGACAGCGATGGAATAGAAATTTTACTGTAAATTATATTGTACAGAGGTAAAGCTATGAATTTTAATGATAGAGAAAAAATCATTGCGCTAACTCCCTTATGGAAAGGCGAAAGATTACCTGATGGAAGACCAAAGGTAGAGGACAAGTATTTAGATGCTCTTTACGGTATGACCTTGGAAGAGGTGTGGAAACCGATATTTGTGCTAGGCTACGAGCATCAGTTTGTAGGCGGCGGTGAAAATCCAATGCACACTTTACATAATGATGACAGAAAGCTTGTGGGCCGTGCTGTTACTTGTACTTACTGCCCGACACGTCCTGATCTACACGATGTTCAGTTTAAAAGAGGCGCTGAAGACGGTCTGCAGGGCAACTATAACCAATGGGTAATAGACCACCTATATGAGCGCGATGTAGTTGTATGCGATATGTATGATAAAATTTATAAGGGCACATTTTTAGGCGGTAATCTTACAACCGCACTTCAAAAGCATACAAAAACAGGCGGTGCCGTTGTTTGGGGCGGTATTCGTGATATAGAACAGATGAAAAAGGTGCCCGACGTTCAGGTTTATTACAGAGGTATTGACCCCACACCTATTCGTGAGTTTGTTATGAAAGACTGGAATGATATCACTAACTTTGGTGGCGCGGTGTGCCTTCCTGGTGATATTGTATTCGGTGCAGGCGGTGGTGTTTTATTTATTCCGTCACACCTTGTGGCAGATGTTGTTGAGGGTGCTGCAAAAACCCATGTTAAGGATGATTTCGGCTTTGAAATGATATGTCAGGGTAAGTTCACAACCGCACAAATAGACCGCAACACTTGGACCGAAGAAATGCTCGATATGCTGCTTGATTGGATAAAGAACGACCCCAGAGGCGAAGAATACCGTGATTTAGATTGGTCTAAAGAATATGATTTGGCTCGCAATGGTGACCCAAATGATACGCAAACCGCACTATAATGAGGTAAAATTATGAAAACTGCATTAGTTACAGGCTCTTCAAGAGGAATAGGTAGAGCGATTGCCATAAGATTAGCCAAGGACGGATATAAAATAATTGTTCACGGAGCAGATAATACCGCAAAGGCTAACGAAACTGCAGAAATTATAAGAAATAACGGCGGAGTGGCGGAAGTGATTATTTCCGATTTGACCGACATTGAGAAAACCCATGAGCTTTGTGAAACGGTTAAAGAAACAGATGTACTTATATTAAATGCATCTCTACAGTACCGTACCCCTTGGCAAGAAATAACAACAAAGGCTTGCTACGAACAGCTTAACTGTAATTTTGTTTCAAGTATGATGTTAATTCAAGCTGTAGCCGATAATATGAAGAAAAAAGGTTGGGGCAGAATTGTAACTATAGGCTCGGTTCAGGAAGCGAAGCCTCATCCCGATATGCTTGTGTATTCTGCTTCAAAAGCAGCGCAGACAAATATGATGCAATCGCTTTCTCTTCAACTTGCAAAGGATGGAATTACAGTTAACAATGTCGCTCCCGGTGTAATTTATACCGATAGAAATGTTGAAGCGCTTAGTGACCCCGAATACGCTAAAAAGGTTACGGATAGTATTCCTGTCGGATTTTATGGAGAACCCGAAGATTGCGCAGGAATAGTAAGTCTCTTGTGTAGTGATGAGGGAAGATATATAACCGGTCAGAATATTTTTGTTGATGGGGGCAAAAGCGTACAATGACAATAAGGTTTTTAGGTCAAAGCGGTTATATTATTAAAACCGAAAAAGCAGAAATAATAATAGACCCGTATCTTTCTGATAGTGTTAATCGTGTTGCAGGAAGACCACGCACATTACCTATACCGATCAACCCTCAAAATATATCTTGTGAAGCGGTGATATGTACCCACAATCATCTGGATCACTTAGATCCCGATACGGTAGCACAAATAAACGATGAACGATTCTTTATCACCACAAATGAGGGTAAAACAGTGCTTAGTGGGCTTGGCAAGGATAATGTTGTTTCGTTAAATGTTGGCGAAACTATAGTTGTAGGCGATATCGAAATAACCGCTGTTTTTGCTGATCATACGGTAGAGGCTTTTGGTTTAATTGTTAAAGCAGATAATAAAACCTTATATTTCAGCGGAGATACTCTATATAACGAAAAACTGTTCGATATTGCAAAATACCATCCCGACATTACATTGATTTGTATAAACGGCAGATTAGGCAATATGAATGTAGAAGAAGCGTTAATAACTGCAAAAAGAATTGGAGCAAAAATAAATATTCCCAATCATTATGATATGTTTGCTTCGAATTCTGAAAATCCGCGTGCATTTACTAATCAAATCGAAAATGGATTTATTATGGAATTTAATAAAGAGTATGATGTTCTGAATATTTTAAAGGCATAAATAAAAAACATATTTGAAGCATAAATCTTCTTGTTTTACAGATACTAACAGTTGGGCTTTGTAAAGCAAGGAGATTTTGTATATATTATGAAAGCAACAGGTGACGTCGCGAGCGCTCACAGTGTGAGAAGAAGCGAGCGTAAGGAAGCGCCGCGGTCGACGATTGCGCCACGATAGGAGTGAGCGCAGAGTCGGGCACCGCAAGAGGAAAGGTGAGAAGAATAGAGGAATGAGTTATTAAAACACCAAAGATTTACATAGCAAAAGCGAGGTGAATTTCACCTCGCTTGTCTGTTATCTAAAGTTTCTATGACAGTTTTGTTTTAGAAATTTTTTTATTTCACCATGATCTTTATCTTCGTAATATCCAATGAGTAATTTCTTAAATTCAGGCACATGATTTTCGGGGATGACTAACAATCCTCCCGCCTTTGAAATTAAATAGTGATTTGCAAATATAACCGAAGCTCGTTTATTACCATCATTGAAAATCTGTGTTTTCATACAGTAAAGGCAAAGCTCTATTGCAATGTTTATTGTTTCGTCTTTGCGGTTTATGATTTCTAAAATGTTTTCTATAACAACGGTTTCTATCGGCAAGGACGGTATATAAGAAGTTCCACCAATAGTTACAGGTACACCACGAATTCTACCGCCACTTGCAAAAAATCCTTCATTTACAAGCTTTGCAATATGACAAAGGATAGAATAATCGCTTTTAACCTGTAACACGTCTTTATCTAAAATAAACTCCCAAGCGTGTTTAAGATTTAATATTTTTTGCACATCGCTTGCAGTTACTCCGTTAACTTTACCGTTTTCGATAATGTCCTCGGTTTGTGGAAAAGAGGTTGCAACACCTTCTAAAACCGCCTGCTCATAGATGGATAACTTCATATTCATTCGGGCAAAATCAAGGTTTAAAAGCACATCAGGCAACAATTCGTTTTCCGTAAACCCTTTTTCGGCAAGCATTTTTTCAACCTTGCGAATTTGCTTTCTGAGCTCCTTTGCTTCTACATTATTGCGTAGCAAAAGTTGATAAAGCGTTTCGGAATATACATCCACATAGGTCGATGTTACTCGGCTGCCCACACGCTTGCGAACATATAAATATTTACCGCTTTTATTTTCCTTTATTTCAGGCGTACCGTCATAAGCCAATAATTTAAGTCGGGCATATAAATCCGCTCGTTGCTCTAATAATTCTTGTATTTCGGGGTAATTATTCATACTAAAACTCCTTTTAGGGAACTTTTTATAAATTTATTATAATAATTGTTCCCTAAAATGTCAAGGTTTATTCATTAAATAAAACAAAGAAGAGTTAATTATATTATGAAAGCTACTGGAATCGTAAGACGCATCGAGGCTTGTGTTATTATAACCTCTCAAAATTGTTACTGAATTAAAATTCAGACAATTTTGGAGAACATAGATACTCGCCTTGCTCGTATGAGATAGGGCAAACCGCCTGGAACCCGCATAAACACTAGGTTTTTCACTGGTTTGCCCCATTGAACACAAGGGTGTCGAAATGAGTTTTTGGCGGTTTTTATACATATTTTTAGGAGCAGATAAATCTGCTCCTCTTTTCGTTTTAGATAAAACAGAGATTACACTTGTAATTCTTACAATTGTAGTTTATAATAAAAACAAGAAAACTGCCGATTTTTCGGTGCAAAAATACAATTGTGTATTATTATGTTGACATTTAGAATACAAATGTAGTATAATAGTAAACAGAAAGGTGAAGTAAATGGATAAAAAATTAATTATTACTTCGAAAAAGTACAGGGGCGAAACTATGGTAGTATCATCACGACTAACAAATGAATTAGTTGAAGAACTTGATAAGATTGCAGAAAAAACAGGACGCACAAGGAATGAGATTATTCAGTTGTGTCTGGAGTTTGCTGTTGATAACCTTGAAATTAAGGAGGATGAGTAAATGGCACTTGCAAATGTTATTAAATATGAAGGCGATAATGAAACTTTTGTGTGGAAATATCCAAAGGAAGATTTCAACACCTTATCTCAATTAATCGTTCATGAAAATCAAGAGGCTGTCCTTTTTAAGAACGGACAGGCTTTGGATTTGTTTCCTTCCGGTAGATATACGCTTGACACATCTAATATTCCTGTTTTAAAAAGGTTGATAAACCTTCCTACAGGAGGAAAATCACCTTTTCACTGTGAAGTGTATTTTATCAATAAATCGCACCAGATGGCAATAAAGTGGGGTACCGACAGTCAAGTGCAGTATATGGAGCCCACATATAATTTCCCGTTGCAAATCGGTGCATCCGGCGAAATGGTATTGTCGGTTGAGGATTCCAGAAAGCTTCTTGTTAAAATAGTAGGAACAGAAACTGTTTTGACTCAATCGGGGCTTGTGCAAAAGTTCCGTTCTTTCCTTATGTCTAAGGTTAAACCGTATATTGCCGGTACTATGCAAACGGCAGGTTTTTCTATTTTTGAGGCCGATTCTCATATGGAAGAATTGTCTGATGCGTTAAAGGCAAAATTGTCACCTGATTTCAGTGAATATGGTATTTCTCTTGAAAAATTCTTTATTACGAATATAGCAAAACCTGAAGATGAACCGGCATATCAGAAATTTAAGGATTTACATATTAGGCAATATTCTGATGTTGCCGAAGCAAAGCTCAGACAGCAGACCGATATCATTTATGCTCAAACCGAAGCACAAAAAACAGTTATTGAATCTCAGGCAATGGCAACCAAACGAGCTCAAGAAGGGTACACTTACCAGCAGGAACAGGCATTTAAAGTTGCTGAAAAGGTTGCAGAGAATGAAGCTGTTGGAGAATTTACAAATATGGGCGTTGGTTTTGGCACAATGGCAGGTGTTGGCGGTGCTGTTGGCGGTATGGTCGGTGGTATGATGAATGATGTGACCCAAAGCATAAACGCACCGGTACAATCTACACCTGTGCAACAGCCCAACGATCCAATGGCTGAATTTAAACAAAAGCTTGAAAAATTAATGATGATGAAGGAAATGGGTATATTGTCAGAAGAAGAGTTTGCAGCAGAAAAAACTGCACTTCTTAAAAATCTTTAATTTAAAACAAGGGGTTTATTAAAATGACTTTCAATAAAAATAAGGGCGTAAGTGTAGTTTCTGCAATGATTTTATTGGTTGTTTTCAGCGTAATTGCTTTTCTTGCGCCGATACAACTCAATTTGATATTTTGGTTGGGATATAGTTTCGCTGTTTTTGCTACAATTTTGTTATCTGCAATGTTTGTCTTTTTGTTTGGTAGCAAGGATAACGAAGAGCAGTTTTTTAAATTGGCACATGTAAAACTGGCCTGGATTTATTTTGTGATTCAGATAGCTTTGTCTATATGGCAAATGTTTTTCTATTCCCAAGGTTATTTTTTAGCATTGATTTTAGACTGTATCGTTACTGCAGTATTTTTAATAATTATTTTGGCAGTACATGCAGGAACACAGACTATAGATAAAAAAGAACAAAAGACAGCACAAAAAGTTTTATTTATACGAGAACTGCAAAACAAAGTAACCTTAATTTCATCTAATGAATCCGATATTTCAAAAAGATTAAAAGATTTAGCTGAAACCATAAGATTCAGTGACCCCATGAGCCATTCGCGACTTTTTGAGCTTGAAGAGGAAATTTTACAAAATGTTTCTTTGCTTGAAAAATGCGTAGGAATTAAGGAAGAAGCCGACGAATTATTAGATAAAATTGAAAAACAACTTAAAGAAAGAGCAATGCAGTGCAAAACTCTTAAAGGTGTAAAAGATGTTGAAGTTACACCGGATAATTCGGGTGTAAAATATGTAGGAACGGCTTTTGGCATTTTAGCCGGTATGGCAACCATAGCACTGTTAGTTTGCTTTGTTGTAATTCCTACACAAAAATACAATGCAGCCAAAACCTTACTGGAATTAGAAAAATATCCGGAAGCAATTATTGCATTTGAAGCTTTGGGTGATTATAGAGATAGTGAAATGCAAATAGAAGTGGCCAAAAACGCTATTTTGCAACAAAAATATGATGCTGCAATAGCGCTGTTAGAAAACGGAAAATATGAAGAGGCTATTATCGCATTTACAGAAATAAGAGATTATAAAGACAGTACAGATAAAATCAAAGAGGCTGAAAACATTATTAAGCAAAACAATTATGATGTTGCCGAAAAATACTTTAATGAGGGCAAATACTCTGAAGCTATCAATATATATTCTTCATTAGGTGATTTTAAGGACAGTAAGCTTCGAATAGAACAGATATATAACCGCCTATCTGATGGTGATATAATTTATTTCGGTACATATAACAACTCTCCTATTGCTTGGAAAATATTAAAAACAGAATCGGACAAAATGCTTTTAATAACTGAAAAACCGATTGCTCAGAAGCCTTTTAATGATGCTATCAAAAAAGTCACGTGGGAAACTTCATCTTTAAGAACGTGGCTTAATGAGGAGTTTATAGCTAATTTCTCTGCAGAACAGCAGAATCAGATATTATCCACCGATACAGGCGACACATCTGATAAAGTGTTTTTGCTCAGTGTTGATGAAATGGACGAATTAGCGAAAACAGTTACATTTAAAACTTCGGAAGAGTGGTGGACACGCACTGCTACTGATGACGGTATTATGTATACATCACCTACAGGATGGGTAAAAGCCGAGGGCGATCAGGTTGTTAGAGATAAAGGCGTTCGACCTTCGATTTGGATAAGTCTTGAATAAGGGGATATAAAAATGGTTTTTAAATGTAAAATGTGTGCCGGAGAAATGGACTTTCAAAAGGGCTCCGGTATTGCGAAATGTCCGTATTGCGGCACAAAACAGACCTTGCCGAAACTTCAAGATGAAAGGATGGCCACTTTATATGAAAGGGCAAACCATTACCGCAGAAGTAATGAGTTTGATAAAGCTATTGGTATTTTTGAACAAATACTTAATGAAGATAATGCCGATTCAGAAGCGTATTGGTCTTTAGTGCTTTGCCGTTATGGTATTGAATATGTTGAAGACCCTGCAACAAAAAAACAGGTGCCTACAGTACATAGAACGCAGTACTCTTCTGTTTTTGCCGACGAAGACTATAAAAAAGCAATAGAATTTGCAAGCAAAGAACAAAAAGTAGTTTATGCCACCGAGGCGAAAGCAATTGATGACATACAAAAAAACATACTCGCAATTTCTCAAAATGAAGAACCGTTTGATGTATTTATTTGTTATAAAGAAACAGATGAAAACGGCAGCAGAACACAAGACAGTGTTATTGCAAATGATCTATATCATCAGTTGACCACAGAAGGTTTCAAGGTGTTTTTTGCAAGAATAACACTTGAAGATAAGCTTGGCTCTGCTTATGAACCGTATATATTTGCCGCTCTTAACAGTGCAAAAGTAATGGTGGCTATTGGAACTAAGCCGGAATATTTCAATGCCGTATGGGTGAGAAACGAGTGGAGTCGTTATCTAGACCTTATTAAAAAAGGTGAAGACAAAATCCTTATTCCCGCATATAAAGACATGGATGCTTACAGTCTTCCAAGCGAATTTGCATACCTACAGTCGCAAGATATGTCAAAAATCGGATTTTTGCAGGATATAATTCGTGGTATTAAAAAAATCATAAAATCTCCCGATGGAAATAAAGTTACAACTCAAAATTCTGCTTTGAAAACGGTAGTGGATTTGCTAAAAAATAAATGGAAGATGGTTGCTATTGCTGTAATAGTTGTATTATGTGTTAGTATTTCTATTTCGGTTTTATTTAGCAACAATGATGTGGGATTAAGTGATTCCTCGTCTTCCGCTTCAGTGAGTGAAAATGTCATAGAAACAAAGTATTTTAATATGACCATTCCTGATTCTTGGGTTGACAATTATCACGTTGAAATGACTGCCGGTTCGGGATATGATTCATTAACAAATGAATTTGAATATACGGTTTCAGTTTATGAAAAGAGTGGATATGTTCGTTTTGGAGGAGGATGGCTTTTTGATATTGTTCTTACTACAGATGAAAACTATGATGCATTTGCAAAAGGCGGGATAATCGGTGAAATTATAATGGATAAGCAATATTATCTTTTTGTGAGATATCCAACAGATGTTCAATTTGATTTGGATAATGAAAAAACATATAATCAAATGAGTTCAGAAACTAAAAAAGTGGTTTATTCGATTTCATCTGATGACAAAAATATCATAATATATTAGAAGGGTACTATATGAAAATTAAATGCAGCGTTTGTGAAAATTTTACAGTCGAAATTGATAACGAAGGTAACTATCAATGTAAAACATGTGGAGTAGTATTTGATGCTGAAGAAATAAAAAATCTTGAAAGAGAAGAAGTGAATTTTTCGCATGAAATAGAACTCATCGACAAAAAGAATTCCAACTCAACAAAGAAAATAGCGGACTTACTTATTGCTATAGTGTTAATATTAACATCAGTATTAATTATTTGTGTTCCTAAAAAAGATACCGGAGATGTTGATAACAAAACTTCGCAATCGGAATCTATTATATCCGAGGAGGTTGTAAATTCTGAAAACAATTTTAGTAAAATTAAGTTAGTTAACGGAACGGATTATGATGGAGCTTTTGAAAAAGAACTAATTATTTATAATGCAACCGATAAAATAATTGTTTTCGATTTGTTTTATTACCGATTATGGAGCGCAGAAAGAGTTGTAGCAAATATAAGAAGTGATGGCAAAGCTTATTTTAAAACTGAAGACGGAGTTGAAGGCAATATTCAATTGTTGGATAAAACAGCTATTGTAAGCATTACTAAATCTAATGATACTTACGCCGAAGAGGAAACGGTTGAATATTCAAAAATAGAAAGGCTTAACGATATGATCGAAGGTGTTGTGGACATTAGCGATTTGCGAGGAACCCCTTTTGGAATTGACTTCTCCTGTACACCTGAATTGGGACTTGTTAGTGAATGGGATTCTGATAATTTTTTGATGTTTAGCGATATGAAAAGTATTGAAACAGGCGATGAAAGTGAATTCAATTTTGTAATAAAGGCCCCGTACACATCGGATAAAAGTGCTGCTGATATAGTAAAAGCCAATCAACTCTTAAGCGAGGATGGTTCTAGTATATCCTTAGAAAATATAGTAGAAATGCCAGTTCAATTAGAAAATGAGAAAATTGCTTACTATCGTGAATGCAAAACTTCAGATAATATTTATTTAATCGTATTTACATCAAAAATTGATGATAAAGTTTATTCTGGGTATTTTGTTTTTGCGAACACAGAAGTTTATAACAAGTATATAAATACTGCACGGGCAATGATTAATTCGTTAAAATACTAATAACGATTATTATTCTACTAAGGTGTTATCTCAGATGTGTTGAACGATTAATAATGCGTATTCCAATAAAAATGTTGACATTATGGTAATCTAATAGATATTTAGCAAAACATATTTACAAGTCAGTATAAAACTCCTTTGTTGACAGATAATAACAGTGTTATCAAATCAACAAAGGAGTTTTTATATATGAAAGCAACAGGAATAGTTCGTAGAATTGACGACCTTGGTCGTGTGGTTATACCGAAAGAGATTAGAAGAACAATGAGAATCCGTGAAGGAGACCCGTTGGAGATTTACACAGGTGTCGGTGGAGAGGTCATATTCAAAAAATATTCTGTGATGGGGGAGATTGCCGAATCTGCGGCGGCGATTTGTGAGGCGATTTCCAAAAATACCGCATTTGCGGTGCTGATTTGCGACCGAGACCACTGTGTGTCTGCCGCAGGTCTTTCTAAAAAAGAGGTTTTGGAAAGGCGCATAACTCCCGAATTATCTGCTCTGATAGAGGAGCGCCACGCCGCAAAATTTGGTGAGGAAAAGGGCTTCTTGGCGCTCGAAGGTGTAAATCGTGCGGTTAAGTTTGCTGTTCCGATTATAAGTGCGGGCGACATTACGGGAGCGGTGGTCCTTGTTGAAGGCGAGGGCGGGCATTCGCTTGAGGAATGTGATATGAAGCTTGCAAGTATGGCGGCACTCTTTTTAGGCAGACAAACAGAATAGCGATATTTGAAAGAGGGTTAAAAGACCCTCTTTTTTTAATAAATCTATTGTTATTTTCTGTGTTTTGTGATAAAATAGGGATAAAATGGGATAGCATAGGCAAAGTGCTGAAAAATCAGATTTTGTAATAAATATTTTTTCTTTGCCGATGTTACCAAATAAAAATCCGGCAACATTAACTCAATCGGGCTTGAAACACTTTAAAATTTACTGACCATAATTTATTAAAGGCGGTGAAAAATTGAATAAGTATAAAAAGCTTTTGTCGAATACCTTGTTAATAAGTATGGGTACCTTTGGCTCAAAAATACTTGTATTTTTGATGGTAAGGTTTTACACGGGAATACTTACTCCCTCGGATTACAGCACATCAGACCTTTTAACACAAACGGCAAATTTACTTTTCCCGCTGATTTCTATTGGTATAACAGAGGGCGTTTTTCGTTTTGCGATGGATAAAAACCTCGACAAGAGAAGTGTTTTTTCACACGGACTTTATTTGATTTTATTAGGCTCGCTATTGTTTTTTATAATAGCCCCGCTTCTGACCTTTATTGAGGATTTCAAAGGTTATATTTGGCTTATTGTGGTTTATACCATCAGCTCGGCTTTACACGCACTTTGTTCGCAGTACATAAGGGCAATAGAAAAAACCTCGCTTTTTGCGCTGCAAGGCATAATCAACACCTGTCTTGTAATAATTTTTAATATAATCTTTTTGCGAGCTCCGTTATCGCTTGGTGTTACAGGCTATGTTTTATCGGTGGCGATAGCTGATTTACTTTCAGCGGTATTTCTTTTTATAAAAGAAAAATTATGGCGACAAATCACTTTAAAGCCTCAAAAAAACATACTCGCTCCAATGCTTAAATACAGTATTCCGCTCATACCGACTACTGTTTTCTGGTGGATTACAAGCGTTTCGGACAGATATATGGTAAACGAGATTATTTCCTCCTCTGCAAACGGAATATATACTGTATCCTATAAATTGCCGACTGTGCTGACGCTTCTTTCGACTATGTTTATGCAAGCGTGGCAGTTTTCGGCTGTAACAGAGGATACAGGTGATAAAAATGAGCACGCAAGTTTTTATACTAAGGTTTGGTCTTTCTTCCAATCGGTTATGTTTTTTGCCGGCTCCCTGATGATCGCTTTTTCAAAGCTTGCCACAAAAATTTTGACCGACAGCGCTTATTATTCCTCTTGGAAATATGTACCGCTTTTGACTGTGGCAATGGTCTTTACTGCTTTTTCCACCTTTGCAGGAACGGTTTATACCGTTACAAAAAAGAGTAATATTTCATTTATAACAGCATTTATCGGAGCGGCAACAAACATCGTTTTGAACTTTGTTTTAATTCCCTCAAAATTAGGTGTTCAAGGTGCCGCAATAGCTACAGTTGCAAGCTACTTGCTCTGCTTTATAATCCGTGGCATAAATTCGCAAAAATACATCCCTTACAAAATGTATTGGTGCAAAGTGATTGCAAATACAGCCACAATAATTATTCAGTCGATAATTATGATTTTTGAAGTAAAATTTTGGATTTTGTGGCAAGCGGTTTGCATTTTACTCATACTGATAATCAATTTCAAAGCCTTTAAAGAGTTGTTAATGAAAATAATCACACCTATTAAAGCGAGGTTGTTTTAGAAATGGAATTTTTTGCAGATATCTGGGAGTTTTTGAAGGACACCACCTTTGGTCAGATTTTAGTAACGCTCTTTGTTTCGATGATACCTGTAATTGAGCTTCGAGGAGCTATTCCGATAGCAGTGGGTTTAGGACTTGCTCCCGAAATTGCCATACCTGTAGCGATGGTGGGAAATTTAATACCGATACCGTTTATTATAATTTTCATCAAGAAGATTTTTGCCTGGATGAGAAGTAAAAATGAAAAGCTCAACAAAGTTGTTGATAAAATGGAAGCAAAAGCGGAAAAAAACAAAGCAAAGATTATGAAATACGCATTTTGGGGATTGGTGCTTTTTGTGGGTATTCCGCTTCCGGGAACGGGTGGTTGGACCGGCGCTCTTGTGGCGGCTATGATTGATATGCCGCTTAAAAAAGCCTTCCCGTGTATTGTTTTAGGAGTCTTAATAGCAGGTATAATCGTAGCTTGTGTGAGCTATGGCGCCTTGGCAATTTTTTCATAAATTTGTACTCTTTAAAATTGACAATATATATTATGTATGATAAAATAATCAATAATTTTGGTAAAATAGCGAAAGGATGGTCCTATGGGTAAGGTTTTTGGCGTTGTCTCGGGAAAGGGCGGAGTCGGAAAATCCACCATTTCGGTAGGATTGGGACTGTGCCTTGCACAAAAAGGCTATAAAGTTTTACTTGTAGATATGGATGAAGGACTTCGTTGCCTTGACCTGCTTTTAGGGGTTGACAAAACGGTGGTTTTTGATTTATCCGACATCCTAAATGGAAAAGATATTGGCGATGCGGTTTATGAATCCGCTATACAAAACGGACTATTTTTAATTCCGGCGGCACAAAAAACGGGTGATTTTAACAGTGAAGCCTTTTCCTCCTTTGTTTCGAGGCTTGAGGTAATGTATGATGTTGTAATATTCGACTTTCCCGCAGGAATTGATATACCGATTTATAAATGCTTGCCCGATGACACACAATTTTTGACCGTTGCGGTTCCCGACCCGATTTCAGTAAGGGATGCCTCGGCAATAGCTGATGAACTGTCTTCTAACTCGATAAATTCAAGGCTTATAATAAATCGCTTTAAATACAAAATTAAAAGAAAATATCGTTTTAAAAATATAGATGATATAATTGATTCGGCAACACTACAGCTTATAGGTATTGTTCCCGAAAGTGATGAGGTAAGAGTTTTTTCACTTACTCACTCACTCCCCAAAAGGTCTAACGTTATGAAGGCCTTCACAAGAATTGCAACAAGAATGATGGGTGAAAGTACACTTTTGCCCAAAATTAAAAAGATATGAAAGGAAAACGGAAAATGACAATTGCTTTAATCGCACACGACGCAAAAAAGGAACTTATGGTACAATTTTGTATTGCCTACTGTGGAATTTTATCAAAATACAATATTGTGGCAACAGGCGCTACCGGCAAGGTGGTTTCCGAAGCTACAGGTCTTGAAATCACAAAGTTTTTGAGCGGATTCCAAGGCGGTGCTCAACAAATCGCTTCTCGTATCGGCTGTGATGAAATTGACCTTTTGCTCCTTTTCAGAGACCCCTTAAATCCGAGACCCAATGACCCTGATGAAAGCGCATTACTGCGTCTTTGCGATGTGCATAACATTCCCGTTGCCACAAATATTGCAACAGCTGAAATGCTTATTCACGGCCTCGAACGAGGAGACCTTGATTGGCGTGAAATTGTTAAAAAGGGATAATTTAGGAGTTTTATAATGGCAGAGATAAATCGTGCTATAAAAGGTACAAATGATATTTTACCCGACAAAAGTCATAATTGGCAGTTTGTTGAAGGAAAGATGTTAGAGGTAGCCTCACTTTACGGCTTTAAAGAGATTCGTGTGCCGGTTTTCGAGCATACAGAGGTTTTTTTACGGAGTGTGGGTGATACTACCGATGTTGTTCAAAAGGAAATGTACACCTTTGATGACAAAGGCGGTCGTTCAATAACACTTCGCCCCGAGCTTACAGCCGGTGTTATCAGAAGTGCTATCGAAAAAGGACTTGTAAATGCAGCGCTTCCGGCAAAGGTTTGCTATATAGGTGGCTGCTACAGATATGAAAAGCCACAAGCCGGCCGACTCAGAGAATTCCATCAATTCGGTGTCGAGTGTATAGGTGCAGCTTCACCTAATGCCGATGCAGAGGTTATAGCTTTAGCCCGACAGGTTTTAAATTCTGTGGGAATTGAAAAAATCTCACTTGAAATCAATTCCATCGGCTGTCCCGAATGTCGCAAGGAATACCACAAGGCATTAAAAGAGTATTTCAGCACAAATAAGGACGAGCTATGTGGAACTTGTTTAGAGCGTCTTGACAGAAACCCGATGAGAATACTTGACTGCAAGTCACCCGTTTGTTCAGGCCTTGCCGAAAAAGCACCTGTTGTGCTTGATTTCCTTTGTGATGACTGTCGTGAGCATTTTGAAAAGGTGAAGGCACACCTTGCCGCTCAAAATATAGAGTTTACGGTTAATCCGCATATTGTAAGAGGTCTCGACTACTACACCCGCACAGTATTTGAGTTTGTATCTGGCGATATTGGAGCACAAGCTACTGTTTGCGGCGGCGGGAGATACGATGGACTGGTAAGTCAAATGGGAGGACCGAGTGTTCCGTCACTTGGCTTTGGTATGGGAATTGAGCGACTGATGTTAGTTTTAGAGGCTCAAAAAACCGAGCTTCCCGAGGCACCTAAAACAGATATTTATATTGCAACTATGGGAGAAAGAGCTTCCCTTAAAGCTACCACGCTTTGTGCGCTTTTGCGAGAAGAAGGATTGAAGGCTGAAACCGACATTTGCGAGCGTGGTCTTAAAGCGCAAATGAAATATGCCAACAAAATCGGCGCTAAATTTTCAATGGTGCTTGGTGACAACGAAATTGAGAGCGGCAAAGCCAAGCTAAAGGATATGGAAGATGGCACCGAAACCGAAATTAAAATTGATGAGTTAGTTGAGGAATTAGGCGAAGCAATTCGTGTAAAAATATTTAAAAACATTGCTGAAATTATGTAAAAGAGGTTTTAAGTAGATGTTACTTGATAGAATGAATGGTGCAAAGCGCACCGACTATTGCGGCACACTTTCAAGAAATGATGAAGGAAAAAGTGTTACTGTTTGCGGTTGGGTTCAAAGACAGCGTGATTTAGGCGGTCTTATCTTTGTTGACCTTCGTGACAGAACAGGCATTGTACAACTTGCTTTTGGTGATGAAACCGAAAAAGAAATTTTCGAAAAAGCAACAAACCTTCACAGCGAATACGTTGTAATGGCAAGTGGTATTGTAAGAGTTCGCTCGGCAATAAACCACGATATTCCGACAGGTGAAATCGAAATTGAGGTTAAGGATTTAAAGATTTTAGGTGCTTCAGAAACACCACCCTTTGAAATTCTCGAAAATTCAAATGCTAACGAAGAATTAAGACTTCGTTATCGCTATTTGGACCTTCGCCGCCCCGATATACAAAAAAACATTTTACTCCGCCACAAAATTGTCAAGGTGACACGTGACTATTTTGATGATAACGGGTTTATCGAGATTGAAACACCTACACTTATTAAGTCAACTCCCGAGGGAGCACGTGACTATTTAGTGCCTTCTCGTGTTAAAAAGGGCAGCTTTTTTGCACTTCCTCAATCCCCACAGCTTTACAAACAGCTTCTTATGCTTTCGGGCTTTGACAGATATATGCAAATTGCACGTTGTTATCGTGATGAGGACTTGCGTGCTGACAGACAGCCTGAATTTACACAAATTGACCTTGAAATGTCATTTGTTGAGCCTGAGGATGTTTACAGCATTGCCGAAGGCTATATTAAGCGTCTTTTCAAAGAGGTTTTGGATGTCGAAATCGAAACACCCTTGCCTCGACTTAAATATGTTGATGCAATGAACGATTACGGTTCGGACAAGCCCGACACTCGCTTTGATATGAAGATTAAGGACTTATCCGATATTGTGGAAAATTGCGGTTTCTCTGTTTTTTCCGATACTGTTAAAAAAGGCGGTACTGTTCGTGCTATTACAGCAAAGCAGGCGGCCGGTGTTTACACAAGAAAAGAGATAGATAAACTCACAGAGGAAGCAAAGGGTATCGGCGCTAAAGGCTTGGCGTTTATTCGTTGGAGTGAGGATGTGCCCAACTGCTCATTTGCGAAGTTTATGACCGAAGAAGAAATGCAGGCAATTTATGATAGAACAGGTGCCGAAAAAGGCGATGTTGTGTTTATTGTTGCCGACAGAAAGAATACTGCATTATCGGTGCTTGGCGCTTTGCGACTCACCGTTGCAAAACGACTCGACATTATTCCCGATAAATATAATTTCCTTTGGATTACCGAATTTCCTTTCTTTGAATATAATGAAGAAACAGGGAATTGGGATGCAATGCACCATCCCTTTACTTCACCGCTTGATGAGTGCGTGGAATATTTGGAAACTGCTCCCGAAAAGGTATTTGCAAAGGCTTATGACCTGGTGCTTAACGGTATTGAGCTTTCAAGCGGCTCAATTCGTATCACCGACCCTGTGCTTCAAGGTAAAATGTTTAAGGCACTCGGATTGTCTGAAGAAGAAGCTCACGAGAAATTCGGGTTCTTGACAGATGCCTTTAAGTATGGTGCTCCTCCTCACGGTGGTATGGGTATCGGTCTTGACCGACTTGTAATGCTTATGTGCGGTCGTGATACACTTCGTGATGTAATCGCTTTCCCGAAGGTATCAAATTCGAGTGAGCCGATGTCAGGCGCTCCGGCAGAGGTTGATGAAGTACAGCTTCGTGACCTTTCGATTGCGGTAATCGAAGAAGAAAAATAAGACTGTTTCAAGTTCAAATGCTTTGGCTATTCGTGTTTGCTTAAAAAGTGCTTGACAAATAAAACGATTGGTTGTAAAATGACTTTTGTTAAAGCGTTGATGAGGACAGTAGTTTGAAGTCGAGGTTTTAAGAGAATGCAGGTCAAAAGGCTGTGAGCCTGCTAAACCGAAATCAAATGAAAACCACCTTTGAGTGCTGTGGGTAAAAACACAGACGTTTTCCTTGCGTTAAAGGGATTAAGAGTGTTCGGCGTTGCCGAAAATACGGGTGGAACCACGGAGATTTATTTTGCTTCGTCCCGAAAGATGTTAAAATCTTTCGAGGCGGAGCTTTTTTATTTAATTGAGAATTATAAACCATAAGAGGAGAAGATATTTATGATTAAAGTCACATTAAAAGGCGATGTTGTAAAGGAATTTGAAAAAGGAATAACTGCTTACGAGGTTGCAAAGGAAATCAGTATGGGTCTTGCCAAAGCGGCTTGTGCTGTAAGAATTAACGGTGAAAATGCAGACCTTCGCACAGCTTTAGAGGATGACTGCAATTTAGAAATTTTAACCTTTGAGGATACCTACGGTAAGTGGAGCTTTCGCCATACCGCTTCTCATATTTTGGCACAGGCAGTAAAGCGTTTGTTCCCGAATACAAAGCTTGCAATCGGACCTGCGGTTGATGATGGTTTTTACTATGATTTTGATGTAGAGACAAACTTTACTCCCGATGATTTGGAAAAAATCGAGGCTGAAATGAAGAAAATCGTCAAGGAAAACCTTTTGCTTGAAAGATTTTCTATAACAAGAGAAGAAGCTATCAAATACTTCACCGAAAAGGATGAGCCTTATAAGGTAGAGCTGGTTGAAGCTATCCCCGAGGGTGAGGATATTTTCTTCTATCGCCAGGGTGATTTTTGCGACCTTTGTGCCGGCGCACATTTGATGAGTACGGGTCTTGTAAAAGCATTTAAACTCACCTCTGCTACAGGTGCTTATTGGAGAGGTGACTCCTCCAAAAAAATGCTTTGTCGTGTTTACGGTACAGCTTTCCCGAAGGCAAGCGAATTAGAAGCACACCTCACAATGCTTGAGGAAGCAAAGAAGCGTGACCACAATAAGTTGGGCAGAGAATTAGAGCTTTTTACAACTGTTGATGTAATCGGTCAAGGTCTTCCGATTTTGCTTCCAAAGGGTGCTAAAATTATCCAAACCTTACAACGCTTTGTTGAGGATGAAGAGGCGAAACGTGGTTGGCTTCTCACAAAAACTCCTTATATGGCAAAGCGTGAGCTTTATAAGCTTTCAGGTCACTGGGATCACTATTTAGATGGTATGTTTGTGCTTGGCGACCCCGATGATGAAACAAAAGAGTGTTTTGCGCTTCGCCCTATGACCTGTCCTTTTCAATATCAAGCCTACTTGAATCGTGCTCGTTCATATCGTGATTTGCCCCTTCGTTATAACGAAACCTCAACCCTTTTCAGAAATGAGGAATCGGGCGAAATGCACGGACTTATCCGTGTTCGCCAATTCACTATTTCCGAAGGTCACTTGATGTGTACTCCCGACCAATTAGAGCAGGAGTTTAGAGGTTGTTTGGAGCTTGCGATTTATATGCTTAAAACTCTTGGTCTTTATGAGGATGTTTCCTATCGTTTCTCACAATGGGACCCCAAAGACACCGAAAAATACATTGGTACTCCTGAACAATGGGATGAAGCACAGGGTATTATGGCGAAAATTCTTGACCACCTTGAAATTCCTTACAAGGTTGGTGTGGGTGAAGCCGCATTTTATGGTCCCAAGCTTGATATTCAGATTAAAAATGTATATGGTAAAGAGGATACACTTATAACAATTCAAATCGACCAGCTTTTAGCAGAAAAGTTCGGTATGGAGTATGTTGATAAGGATGGTCAAAAGAAAAATCCTTATATCATTCATCGAACCTCTATCGGTTGCTATGAAAGAACATTGGCGCTTCTTATTGAAAAGTACGCAGGTGCTTTCCCGATGTGGTTAGCTCCGACACAAGTGAAAATTCTTCCTATTGCCGACAGACACCTTGATTATGCTTATGAAATTAAGCATTCCTTGGAGGCAAAGGGTATGAGAGTCGAGCTTGATGACAGAAATGAAAAAATCGGCTACAAGATTCGTGAAGCCAGACTTCAAAAGGTGCCTTATATGCTTATCATTGGCGACAACGAAGTACAAAACGGTGAGGTTTCTGTACGCCGCAGAGGCGAAGATGGCGATTTAGGCGCTATGAGCAAGGAAGCCTTTACAGAAATGGCGCAAGAGGAAATTGCCAATAAAGTTATTAAGTGATTTTTGGAGGTAAATAAATGTCCGATTATTTAAGTATGAATAAAGAGCAGTTAGAGCAGGAATTCAAATCTGTTAAAACAGAGTATGAAAGACTTCGTGCTTTACATCTGACCCTCGATATGTCAAGAGGAAAACCCGGGTTTGACAATATGGATTTAAGCGAAAAGATGTTTGACCTTGTGGGTAATGATACCGGTTTTAAGAATATAAGCGGTATTGATTGTCGTAATTATGGCGGTCTTGACGGACTTCAAGAGCTTAAAAATCTTTTTGCAGAAATTTTAGAGCTTTCTCCCGAACAAATTATTGTGGGTGGCAACTCATCGCTTAATATGATGTTTGACACAATAGCACAGGCTATGACACACGGTATGGGTGGAGAGCCTTGGGGAAAACAAGAAAACCTAAAATTCTTGTGTCCCGTTCCCGGTTATGACCGACATTTTGCAATTACAGAGTATTTCGGCTTTGAGCTTATTCCCGTTTCAATGAACGAGGAGGGTCCCGTTATGGAGGAGGTCGAGGAGCTCGTAAAGGATGAAAAGGTAAAGGGTATTTGGTGCGTTCCTAAGTACTCAAATCCCGAAGGCATCACCTATAGCGATGTAGTTGTAAAGCGCTTGGCTAACTTAAAGCCGGCGGCAAAGGACTTTAGGATTTTTTGGGACAATGCTTATGTGGTTCACGATTTATATGATGAGGGCGACAAGCTTCTTAACATTTACACCGAATGTGTAAAGGCTAATAACCCTGATTTGCCGATTATCTTTACTTCAACGTCAAAAATCACCTTTCCTGGCGCCGGTGTTGCGGCAGAGGCAGCAAGTCCGAACAACGTGGCAATCTTAAAGGGCAGAATGCAATTCCAAACAATAGGTCCCGATAAGCTTAATCAGCTTCGCCACGCAAGAATGTTCAAAAATGCAAAAGCGGTTAAAGCGCATATGAAAAAACACGCCGATATATTAAGACCAAAATTCGATGCTGTTTTAAATGAACTCGAAAATCAACTTGGCGGCAAGGGAATTGCACGTTGGAATAAGCCAAACGGCGGTTATTTCATAAGCCTTTATGTAAAAGAGGGAACTGCTTCTCGTGTTGAAGAGCTTTGTGCAAATGCCGGTATGATTTTGACTCCGGCAGGTGCTACCTATCCTTACGGTGTTGACCCCCAAGATTCAAATCTTCGTATTGCACCATCTTATCCTTCTGTTACAGAAATTGAAAAAGCTTCCCTTATACTTTGTGTAGCAGTTAAATATGCAGCTCTTGAAAAGATTTTAAGCGAAATTTAAGCCACATCATAAACAGAGATTGACTTTATACAAATTTTTGGTTATAATCTATACATTATATAAGCTGTTTTAGATATATTCGAAAACAGAAAACGGAGGATTTAAAGTGAAGTCTAAAAAAGTAGGTAAGCCGACATTTTTTGTGATTTTCATTCTGATTTTAGCACTCACATATTGTGCTTTTTTCGGTATTGAGAATTACTACGGCGACCAAAGAAACGTTTATATTAAAGGAGCAGAGGATATCCGTTGGGGTATTGATATTCGTGGCGGTGTAGAAGCAGTTTTCACACCGGCTAAAGATGAAGAAAATATCACCGATGAAAATATGGATGCCGCTCAAGAGCTTATTGAGATTCGACTCAACAAGCAAAACATAACCGATTATGAGGTTTATACAGACAACGACAACCATCAGGTAATTGTTCGTTTCCCCTGGAAAGAGGGCGAAAACGATTTTGACCCCGTGGAAACAGCTAACAGCCTCGGTGCTACAGCTATGCTCGTATTCCGTTCGGGCGACAGCCAAGATGACCCGATAATTTTACAGGGTGCGGAAGATGTCAAAAGTGCAAGTCCGAGTGTTGACGAGAACAATCAAAACATTGTTGTTCTTAAATTCACAAAGCAAGGTCAGCAGAAATTCGCAACTGCTACCGCTAACAATGTGGGCGGCACGATTTCAATTTGGCTACAGACCACAACTACCGAAGTGGACGAAAACGGCGACCCCATTGTAGAGGAAACTTTGTTATCTGCACCGACAGTACAAGAGGCTATCAATTCTGACAGCTGTGTAATTTCGGGCGACAGTATGACTGCTGATTATGTTGTTGAGCTTTCCGACCAAATCAATTCGGGTAATTTGCCCTTTGCTTTGACTGTTGATGAAGCAAAGCTTCAGGTTGTATCTCCGACACTTGGCTCGGATGCACTTAATGTAATGCTTATTGCAGGTTCTATCGCATTTGGTCTTGTATGCTTGCTTATGATTTTAAGATACAGACTCAATGGCGTTGTAGCTGCTATTGCACTTCTCGGACAGTTGGCAGGCTCTATTGCTGCTATTTCCGGCTTTTTCCCGTCTGCCTCAAGCTTCACACTCACTATCCCCGGTATTGCAGGTATTATCCTTTCTATCGGTGTGGGTGTTGACTGTAACGTTATTGCGGCAGAAAGAATCAGAGATGAGTTTGAAAAGGGCAAGACAATCGATGGCGCTATCGACAGCGGATTTAAGAACAGCCTTTCGGCAATTATTGATGGTAACGTGACTATCGTTATTGTCTCACTTGTGCTTATGGGTGCTTTCGGTACTCCCGATAGCTTTATTGCTAAAATTTTCTCACCCTTGATGTCCTTGTTCGGCTCACAGGTGACAGGTTCTATTTATGCATTTGGTTACACACTTTTAGTAGGTGTTATATTCAACCTTATTATGGGTGTGCTTGCTTCCAAGTATATGCTAAAGAGTATTTCAAGATTAAAACCCTTCAGAAATCCTTGGTTCTACGGAGGTAAGAAAAATGCGTAAGTTTAACATTGATTTTAACAAGGCCTTTAAAAAGGTACTTATCGGATATGCCGCAATTTTTATTATCGGTATTGTAATCGCTTGCATTTTCGGAGTTGATATGGATATTAACTTTAAAGGCGGTACAAAGATTTCCTATTCATATACCGGTGATTTGGCACTTAAAGATATTGAAGCTACAGTCGGCGAAAATATCGATAAAAAATTCACAGTTACACAAAGCGAATCAATCGCAGGAAACACAAAGAGCTTTGAAATTGCTTTGGTCGGCAGAGATGCACTTTCCGCTACAAAGCAGGATGAGTTGACAAATGCCTTGCAAACCGCATTTAAAGACAATGATATAATTCTTTCAACCTCAACCTCTGTAAGTCCTTCTATGGCAGGAACCTTCTTTGTGAAGAGTATGGTTGCAGTTATTATAACAGCACTTTTTGTTATTGTTTATGTAGGCATCAGATTCAAACGCATCGGTGGTGTTTCAGCTGCTATCACAGCGCTTGTGGCACTTGTTCTCGATGTGCTTATAACCTTCTTTGTTTGTGTGATTTTCAGACTTCAAATTGATTCTAACTATATTGCGGTTGTTCTCACAATGCTCGGTTACTCACTCAATGATACAATCGTTATTTATGACCGTGTGCGTGAAAACAGAAGAATGAACGCAGATATGGAAATTGGCGAAGTTGTTAATTTGAGTATTAACCAGACACTTGTAAGAAATATCATAACAACTGTTACAACCTTCTTGGCAGTAACAACAATTATTGTGGTTTCCGAAATTTATGCTTTACAGACACTTCGTACCTTTGCTATTCCGATGGCATTTGGCCTTGTGTCAGGCGGTATTACATCGCTATTTGTTTCGGGTCCTCTGTGGGTTATTTGGAAAAGAAGAAAAGCCCAAAAGACAAGAAGATAATAAAAAGCAAATCCACAGTCTTTCGACTGTGGATTTATTTTATCTCATTTGGTTATTAGAACCGATTGTTACATTTACGGTATAAGTTTTTCCATTGCGGTATAGTTCGATTTTAACCTTGTCGCCCGGTTGTGAATCTGCCACATAATCTCGAAGCTTTGAGTAGGTTGTGATTTCTTTTCCGTCAAATTCTGTGATAATATCGCCACGCATAATTCCGGCCTTTTCAGCAGGGCTGTCAGTAGCTACCGATGAGATAACTGCACCTCGAGGGAAGCCATAGCTTTCAAGCATTTCGGGGGTGTAGGTTTCGCTTACTGTCACACCTAAATAAGGCTCGGGCTTGTTTTGATTTTTAATGATGTTTTTGGTTAGCTCAATAGCGGCGTTTGAGGGAATTGCAAAGCCCATACCCTCAAATTCTACCGAAGCGATTTTTGCGCTGTTAATACCAACAAGCTCGCCTTTTGTGTTAAGTAATGCACCGCCCGAGTTTCCGGGGTTGATTGCGGCATCGGTTTGTATAAGAGCAATGTCCGAATCGGTTGTAATCTCACGGTCAAGACCGCTTATAATTCCGTAGGTCACGCTTCCCATAAATTCAAGTCCACCGGGAGCACCTATTGTGATTACATATTGTCCCACCGACAATTCATCTGAATCGGCAACATCTATTGGAGTAAGACCTTTTGCATCAATTTTGATAACTGCAATATCGGCAGAAATGTTATAACCTATAACAGTTGCCTCATAGGGCTCATCGGATGTATCTGTCAAAAAAACTTCAATTTTTGAATTAGCAGAAGTCGAAGCGGCGTTTTCAATTACGTGGTAGTTGGTGATTATATATCCTTCATCACTGTAAATAACGCCACTGCCTTCTCCCGAAGACTCTGATGAGTAAAAACCGTGACCCGCAACAGTGGTTCTTATACCTACAACACTTTTGGTTGCCTTTTTGCTGACCGCCTCGGCTATTGATTCGGCAGTTTCATCAATGGTGATGTTTATGTTTTCGCTCGCTTTGGAGGTAATATCGCTTTCCTTTGTATCTATTTCGCCAAGAAGGTAGTTGTTGGCCGAAAGAATCGCATAAAAACCGGCTACCGCTAAAGCGGCTGATAAAACACAGGACAAAGCCAATGTCCAAAAGCTGAATTTTGCTTTTTCTTTTTTGGGCTTTTGCGGTTTTGGTGGTTTTTGCGGTGGTTGAAAAGAAGTTTGGTTTAAATATGAATCACTCCCAATTTGATTTGTTGTAAAATCAAAATTGCTCTCTGGGGTGGTGAAGTTATTCACAGGGGGATTTTGCGGATTGAAATTGTCAAAATTATCCATAAATTTCTCCTTTATTTTTTTATTCAATAGTATATCTATATTGTTTAGAAATATAAAAGAAAATGTAAAAATTCGGTTAACAATACCATTTTACTATATTGAGTGAAAAAATCAATATTTTTTTTACAAAAAGTATTGAAAATCGACATCCAATGCGATATAATATAATGTATTTTTAAGTCAATAATAAAAATATTGATATTTTAATTTAGAAGGGATTTTCATTATGAGTGAAAACAATCGTCTTGTTGGTACAGTGTCTCGAGGTATCCGTTGCCCCATTATTCGTGAGGGTGATGATTTAGCACAAATCGTAGCTGACAGTGTTATTGCAGCAGCCGAGAGCGAGGGCTTCCAGCTTCGTGATAAGGATGTCATTTCGATTACAGAATCTATTGCCGCACGTGCTCAAGGCAATTATGCTTCGGTTGAAGCTATTGCCGAGGATGTAAAAGCTAAATTAGGTGGTGGCACAATCGGTGTCATTTTCCCGATTCTTTCACGCAACCGTTTTGCAATCTGCCTTAAAGGTATTGCAAAGGGTGCAAAAAAGATTGTTTTAATGTTAAGCTACCCTTCTGATGAGGTTGGAAATTCACTTGCGACCTATGACCTTATAGATGCCGCAGGAATCAACCCTTATTCAGATGTTTTGTCACTTGAGAGATACCGTGAGGTATTCGGTGTTCAAAAGCTCGAATTTACAGGTGTTGATTATGTGCAGTATTATGCTGACCTTATTAAAGAGCAGGGTGCAGAGGTTGAAATCATTTTTGCGAACAGACCTCAAGCTATTTTGGATTATACCGATACCGTTTTAACCTGTGATATTCACACAAGGGAAAGAACAAAGCGACTTTTAAAGGCTGCAGGTGCGAAGACGGTTCTCGGCCTTGATGATATTTTAAATGCCAGTGTAAACGGTAGTGGCTGTAACGAAAAATATGGTCTTTTGGGCTCTAATAAATCTACCGAAAATATGATTAAGCTTTTCCCGAGAGATTGTCAGCCCTTGGTGCTTGATATTCAGAAAAAGGTACTTGACAGAACCGGAAAGCACGTGGAGGTTATGATTTACGGCGATGGTGCTTTCAAAGACCCCAAGGGTAAGATTTGGCAGCTTGCTGACCCGGTTGTATCTCCTGCATTTACAGATGGACTTGTTGGTACACCTAACGAATTAAAACTCAAATATTTGGCAGATAATGATTTTGCTAACCTTTCGGGTGAAGAGCTTAAAAAGGCTATTTCTGAAAAGATTAGAGAAAAGGATGGCTCCAGCCTTGTAGGTAATATGGCGGCGCAGGGTACAACTCCTCGCCAGCTCACTGACCTTATCGGTTCGCTTTGTGACCTTACAAGCGGTTCGGGTGATAAAGGTACACCTGTTGTTCTTGTTCAAGGATATTTCGACAACTACACAAACTAATATTACTAACACAGGAGGAAAACGTTATGAGTTCAAATGTACGTCCCGAAAATATGGCACGCATTACTACAAAAGAATTGGCAGATGCCTTTATCGAGAGTCAAATTGCCGAGGTTAAAGCTCAGGTTGGTGACAAAAAGGTGCTTTTGGCATTGTCCGGCGGTGTTGATAGCTCGGTTGTGGCCGCTCTTTTGAGTAAAGCTATCGGTAAGCAGTTAGTATGCGTTCACGTTAATCACGGTCTTATGCGTAAGAACGAGTCAGAAGGCGTTATTAAGCTTTTTGACGATGTTATTGATGCAAACCTTATCTATGTTGATGCTACCGACCGTTTTCTCGATTTGTTGAGCGGTGTTTCTGACCCCGAAAGCAAGAGAAAAATTATCGGTGCAGAGTTCATTAACGTTTTCGCCGATGAAGCAAGAAAGCTCGAAGGCGTTTCCTTCTTGGCACAGGGCACAATTTACCCCGATATTTTAGAAAGCATTAAGCAGGCAGAGGGTAAAAAGGCTGTTAAATCTCATCACAATGTAGGAGGACTTCCCGAGGATTTACAGTTTGAGTTGGTTGAACCGTTAAAGCTTCTCTTTAAGGATGAAGTTCGTGTTGTAGGTGAAGCGTTGGGTCTTCCTCATGCAATGGTTTATCGTCAACCCTTCCCGGGTCCCGGACTTGGTGTTCGTTGCCTCGGCGCTATAACAAGAGACAGACTTAACGCTCTTCGTGAAGCGGATGCTATCCTTCGTGAAGAGTTTGACAAATGTGGTCTTGCAGAAAAGGTTTGGCAGTATTTTATCGCCATCCCCGATATTAAGAGTGTCGGCGTTAAGGATGAAAGCCGTTACGAAGGCTGGCCTGCAATTATTCGTGCTGTAAACACAAAGGATGCTATGACCGCTACAATCGAAGAAATCCCTTACGAAATTCTTCATAAGATTACCTACCGCATAACACACGAGGTTGAAGGTATCAACCGTGTGCTGTTAGACTTAACACCAAAGCCCATTGGCACAATTGAGTGGGAATAATTTCGATTGTTCGAGGTAGATGTTTTGTGTTCTTAAAAGAACACAAAACATCTACCTCTCGCATCTTTTTGTAAATTTAAAAAATGCCTTTCCTCATTTAGCGGAAGGGTATTATTTTTTTACAAAAATTATTCTCAATCAATAGTGCCTAACGCTTTAGAGGTGTGTCTTGATGAAATTGTCTATGATAGTTTAATCAAAAACGAACATGTTTCAGTAAATACAATAAATAAGTTTATTTTTAATTGTAATTTGGCAGAAATTACTCTATAATTGAAAATATAAAAACAACAAGAATAATACCAAGAAAAAACAAATATTGGAATATTTTGTTTAATAAATTTTGTACCCTAATCCTTTGTATATATTGTTGTATATAGAGGCAGGGTTAGAGGGGGTTTTAAATGCTGGCTCTATATTTAGCTTATCTTGATGATGAAAAAGACAAAGAATTATTTGAGAAAATTTATAATTCGTACAAAAACCAAATGGTAACATTGGCATTAACTATGTTAAATAATAAACATGATGCAGAAGATGCTGTTGGAGATGTGTTTTTGCGTATAGCACAAAAGTATTTTGATGTAGTGCGCGGAATAGAAGATGAAAATGATTTGCGCAACTATTTACTTAAAGCTACTAAAAACACTGTGATTAATAAAATAAAACAAAAGAAAAAAGATAATGTATCCCTAGATACTGTTATTGAGTATAATATGGATGACAACGAAGAATTGTCCGATGATACTTTTATAGAGTTTCTTTGCAATAAAATAGATTATGATCAGATTATACAGGCGATAAATAATTTAGATGAAAAGTATCGTTATGTGTTATATTATCACTTTGTTATGGAATTGTCAGTGCCACAAACAGCTAAATCACTTAATCAAACTTTAACAACAACTAAAAAACAATTAGTTAGGGGAAAAAAGATGCTTTTAAATTTACTTGATATTAAAAGGAGTTGAGAATATTGGCAATAACTAAAGCTGAATTTAAGCAGGCTTTTAGAGAAGTTGTGTCTTTAGAATTTTCTCATATCCCCACTGATGAAAACAGTATTCAATATACTTTTTCAGAAAAATTTAATAAAAGAATGGAAAAGCTTATCAAATCACAAAAGAAAGTTTATTGGAATTTAATAAGCACTACATCGAAACGTGTTGCCATCATTTTCGTGACAATATTTACGATGTTTACAGTAGCCTTTAGTGTGAAAGCAATTCGTGAACCTATTGTCAAATTCATAACGGAAATTTATGAAACATTTACACAGTATTTCTTTGATGGCGATACCACAGATATAATAACTCAAGAGTATTCGATTAAAGTTTTGCCTGATGGTTTTAAACAAACTAATAAAATAGAGAGTGATGTTTTTGTAACGACAGAATATCAAGATGATTCGGAAAATATCATACAGTTCACTCAAATGACAACAAAGCATTCGGCAGGATATTTCTTTGATAATGAAAATGGCACTATAACTACTGAATATGTAGGTGGAATTGAAGTGCAATTTTATGAAGCGTATGATTTAAAACAAGCGATGTGGTCGAAAGGTGGATATGTACTTAATGTTGCTTGCTTTGGCAATGTGACATATGATACGATAAAGCAAATTATTCAATCTGTTGAATAAACAACACAGTGCAAATTGTTGCACCGTGTTGTTTATTAGACTGCTAAATCGATAAAATTCAACGATTTTTGTCACCTATTATATTAGTTGAATTGTTGTATATGTAATAGAGCATTTTAGAAGGTGTCTTCAAGATAAAGCGAAAGAAAGCCTGTATTTATGCGGGTTTGCGGATATCGGAGTCTGCATATTTTGTGCGACCTATTTTGGTATCAACACTTTTTGTTAAAGGAGCCAAGTAAAATGAAATCGATTAAAAAAATATTTGCCGTTATTTTATGTATTTTTATTTTGGGTGGAGTTTTGCCGTCAAATCAAACAGGATGGTTAAAATTCCCGGATTTTTCGGTAAAAACAAAAGCAGCAACCGCTTTAACAGAAGGTTATTTTACATATAACGTTTCTAACGGTGAAGTTACAATTACTAGATGCGATAAAACTGTCAGTGGTGAAATTTCTGTGCCGTCCACTATCAATGGGTTACCTGTTACAAAAATAGGAACCAGCGCATTTAGCGAGTGTAGCAACCTTAAAAGCATAGTTATCCCTTCTAAAGTTACTTGCATAGAAACTGTTGCTTTTATGGATTGTACTGCGCTTTCCAGCGTTTATTTGCCTGAGGGTATAGAAAGTATCGGCGCAGAAGCGTTTAGGAATTGTGTAAATCTCAAAAGCATAACAATTCCTAAAAGCGTTAACAATATTTATTCCAGAGCGTTTAAAAACTGCACAAGCCTTGCTACTGTTTCCTTTGCAAATTGCGGTATTAAATCGATACGCAGGGATACATTTGTTAACTGCACAAGTCTTAATAATATTGTAATTCCAGACAGTGTAACAAGTATCGCTGAAAATGTATTTAAAAACTGCACAAACCTTGCGAATATTGTAATTCCCGATAGCATAAAACATATAGGCTATGAAGCGTTCTTTAATACTGCTTATTTCAATAATGATTCTAATTGGGATAATGGTGCTTTGTATCTTGGCAAGTGCTTGATTTCTGCCGAAAAATTAACTGCAGATTCTTGTGAGATAAAGGCAGGAACTTTGACCATTGCTTCAAGAGCTTTTTTTGGTCGGTTTAATCTTGATAACATAACCATACCTGATAGTGTTAAATATATAGGGCAAGATAATTTTGCTAGCTCGAGAAGTTGCAATGTTTATATAACTGATTTATTAGCATGGCTCGATATTGATTTTGAAAATTGTTTTAGTAATCCGTTGAGTGTAATGGGCAATTTGTATTTGGATGGTTCTCTTGTGTCTGATTTGGTAATTCCAAACGGCGTTGCCACTATAAAGCAATACGCGTTTTACAGTATGGATTCCCTTAATAGTGTTACTCTGCCAAGTAGTGTTAATTATATTGGTACAGACGCTTTTCTGTCTTGTACAAATCTCAAGGGTGTTTACATATCCGATTTAGCCGCTTGGTGTGACATTAATTTTCAAAATCGATATAGCAATCCCTTGATGTATTCATGGTATTTATATCTTAACAATTCGCTTGTAACGGATTTGGTGATTCCCGATGGTGTTACATCAATTAGAAGGTATGCTTTTGATAATTGTTCTACATTAACAAGCATATCCATTCCTGCAAGTGTTAAAAGTATAGGTGACTGGCAGTTTACAAACTGTAGCAACCTTAACGGTGTTTATATAACAGATTTGGCTGCGTGGTGCAAAATCAAGTTCGGTGGGCAGAGAGCTAATCCGTTATATCTTGCAAAGTATTTGTATCTTAACGGCGAACTTGTAACCGATTTGGTGATTCCAAATGATATACTTGAGGTGAAAAATTACGCTTTTTATAATTGCCAATCTATTGAAAATTTAGTTATTGGTAATAAAGTTATATGGATAAGCGATTATGCATTTTATAATTGTAAAAACATTAAAACTATTTCGATGCCTAATGGTATTAAATCGATATATGATGGAGCATTTGATAAATGCGCGGCTCTTGAAAGTGTTTATTATAGGAATGTTTCGGACGGCAAGTTGAGTTTTAGATTAGGCGCTGATAATGACTATTATAAAAATGCAACCAAGTATTATGACGCTTGTATTGGAAGTGTTAACCACACTTATAATGGTCCTTGCATTGCTGATTGCAGCGTTTGCGGTTTTGTTAGAGAAATCACCCATTCGGATGAAACCATCATATTCAAGGCAACAACCCAAAACGATGGTAGTATAGTTACAAAGTGCTCATTATGCGGTCGTGTTTCAAGCAATACTACAATTAAATATGCAAAAACATTTACTTTGTCAACAGAAAGTTACATATATGACGGCGATGTAAAAACACCTACTGTTACAGTTCAGGATTCATCAGGTGAAATAATTGCTGAAAGCAATTATACCGTAACTTATGATTCCGGCAGAAAAGACCCCGGCACATATAAGGTTACTGTTGAAATGCAAGGCAACTATACAGGAACAAAAACACTTGAA
>JAZNWW010000020.1:0-2551 GCA_045593535.1 Acutalibacteraceae bacterium | reverse complement strand
TCATAAAATCATACCCTTCAATTTATTGTTTCGAGCAAGAAACTTACCGGTCTGAAACCATCGTTACAGGAAATCATTGCACTTTTTTTATTCTTCATCCAACCGTCAAAAATATCCTCGCCACCACAAGACAAGGTTAAGACAAAGGGATAAAGATTATTCCAAGCACTTTGGCAAAAGCCTTTTGGAATTTCAGCATTTTCGCTTATGAAAACTTGTCCGATTTTAAGGTCACAAGGGTGACTAATAGGATTTTCGTATTTTCCAATTAAATCCTCGTGACAGACCTTTTTCATAACGGTGATTTTCACTTTAAGCATAGTTTTTCAGTCCTTTCAGGGTTAGTATATCAAACAGAAACCTTAATGGCAATGTTTTTATGGGTTATAGTGTGTAAAAAAGCAACCCTTTCGAGTTGCTTTAAAATTACTTGCTTTCGATTTTTTCTTTTCCACCCATATAGGGGCGAAGTGCCTCGGGGATAGAGATTGTATAACGTTCACCATCAAAGGAAAGGTTGTTTTCGAGGAAAGCGATAAGCATACGAGGGGGAGCAACAACAGTGTTGTTGAGGGTGTGAGCAAGGTATTTTTTACCATCAGCGCCTTTAACCTTGATACCAAGTCTGCGTGCCTGTGCATCGCCAAGATTAGAACAGGAGCAAACCTCGAAATATTTTTGTTGCTTAGGACTCCAAGCCTCAACATCGTAAGACTTAACTTTAAGGTCGGCAAGGTCGCCTGTACAGCATTCGAGTGTGCGAACAGGAATATCCATACTTCTGAAAAGCTCAACCGAGTAGCTCCACATCTTGTTGAACCAGTCCATACTTTCCTCGGGCTTGCAAATAACAATCATTTCCTGCTTTTCAAATTGGTGGATACGGTAAATGCCACGTTCTTCAATACCGTGAGCGCCCTTTTCTTTTCTGAAACAGGGTGAATAGCTTGTAAGGGTTAAGGGCAGTGACTCTTCAGGAGTCATAGTGTCAATGAATTTACCAATCATCGAGTGCTCGGATGTACCGATTAAATAAAGGTCCTCGCCCTCAATTTTATACATCATAGCATCCATTTCTTCAAAACTCATAACGCCGGTTACAACGTTGCTTCTAATCATATAAGGGGGAATACAGTAGGTAAAGCCCTTGTCAATCATAAAGTCACGGGCATAAGAAAGCACAGCCGAGTGAAGTCTTGCAATGTCGCCCATAAGGTAGTAAAAGCCTTCGCCGGCAACCTTACCGGCAGCTTCCTTGTCAATACCGGCAAATGCCGCCATAATGTCCGTATGGTAGGGAATTTCAAAAGAGGGAACAGTCTGTTCACCATACTTCATAACCTCAACATTTTCGCTGTCATCCTTACCCACAGGAACGCTTTCATCTACAATGTTAGGGATTTTCATTTGAATTTCAAGCACTTTTTTCTGAAGCTCTGCTTCCTTTTCTTCGAGTGCCTTTAATTCCTCAGCCTGCTCGCTAACGAGCTTTTTCATTTCTTCTGCTTCGTCACGCTTGCCTTGTCCCATAAGCATACCGATTTGCTTGCTTATTTTGTTTCTGTTGGCACGAAGCTCACTTGCCTTTGTATTAGCGGCGCATTTTTCACCGTAAAGTGTAATCACCTCATCAACCAAGGGAAGCTTTGAGTCCTTGAACTTTTTCTTTATATTTTCTTTAACGATTTCGGGATTATCACAAATAAATTTAATATCCAGCATTTTTATTCCTCCAAAACACCAAAAATTGCTTATAAATCAATATATTTTAACATATATTATCTGCATTGTCAAACAATTTGAAGGAAGGTAATAAATATTGGAATACAAATTTTGGGTGGGAGGGTTTTAAATATTGTTAAAATATATATGTTAAATATTGTTAAAATATATAAAACTTGCTTTTTAAATTTTTATGTGGTAAAATATAGTTGCTAAACCAATTGAATAAAATTAGACAAGGGCTTTTTATATTTATAAGGCTCTGTTTTGTATTGTTTTATTCCGTCAATAATGAATTTGATAAAAATGCAAATTCCTTATTGTGACGGACTGAAACTTTGTTCTTGTCTTATCCAATTGGTTTAGCGACTATCGGAGTTTGCGTTTTTTGTGCGTGACTTCGGTTGCGCACTTTTTATTTTAAAGGGGAAATGTGAAATGAAAAAGCTTTTATCCGTAATTTTGGCAATTTGTTTATTGCTCACGATTATGCCACTGGGTATATTCAATCTAATCGCCAGTGCAGAAACAGAATATACAAGCGGTTATTATACCTACAATGTAATAGATGGGGAAGCAACTATTACCGATTTCAATGAATATGTATGCGGTGATGTAACTATACCCCATACACTCGGTGGTTATATGGTTACAAGTATAGGCGATTATGCGTTTTCTTGGTGTGAAAGCCTTACAAGTATAACAATCCCCGACAGTGTTACAAGTATAGGTAGTTATGCATTTTATAATTGCACAAGCCTTACAAGTATAACAATCTCTGACAGTGTTACAAGTATAGGTAGTTATGCATTTTATAATTGCGATAACC
>JAZNWW010000019.1:0-5698 GCA_045593535.1 Acutalibacteraceae bacterium | reverse complement strand
CATTTCATACCGAGAATTTGGTTCTGAATGAAATCCCATACTTGTTGCATAATGTACCTCCAATTACATTTATATATCTATATCTATCGATATGAGATTTTTGTTTATAGGTCAGCACGTAACGCACTGACCTTATAAGCCAATATTATTTCTTGCAACTATCGCATTTCTTGTAGCTGCAAGCCTTGTCGGGTGATAGGGTGTATCTTTCGATCAGCTCTCTGACCTGTGCCGAGCCTTCTGCGGAAAGCGAGTAGTGCATCCATTTACCTTCCTTGCAGGCATCGACGAGCCCTGCTTCACACAGTATACGCATATGGTGAGAAAGAGTTGACTGTCCGATCTTAAGTTCTTCAAGGAGAGCACAACCGCACTTCTCGCCACTCATCAGAAGCTCCATAATCTCAAGACGATTATCGTCGGCAAGAGCCTTGAATATCTTTATTCCCTCATTGTGCTTAAATGCCATTTTGCCGTTTCTCCTTCCAACACATCGATAAGTGTAGATATATTATAGCACATACTTCGATGTTTGTCAATATGTTTTTTTGAAATTATAAAAAAATAGGACGGCTCAATTATTTACAAATTGAACCGCCCTATTTTTTATATGCACCTTTCTTAATTCGACCTTTGCAGGTCAGCTTGCCCCTTTCGGGGCGGTACGCTATATGTCTAAAATATTATTATGGCAAAAATAAAATTTTATGTTTTAGGAAAGAAAGGAAAGGGAAAAAGAAATTTTAACGGATTCTTCATAATAGCGTACCACCTTGCTTTGTTAAAAGACTTACTATTTCTTAAGCCTTGCACTATAATGGCGTGAACCATTACATTACTATATGATACTGTGGTATAGGGCAAATTATTCCATTATTTTGTCGAAAGGTGAAAAATTTTTTATTATTCTGTCAGCATACCAAAGTGCTTTACATAGTCAACCACTTTCATATGGTGTCTTGCCCAACGCTTTGCGTATTCATATGATATCGGCACTATTTCTTTTCTGCTAACCATTTCTTTGCCGTTGCACTTGGCGTACGGAGACATACACCCAGCATATCTGCAGAGGAAATATTTCCCCCCTGCTTCTTGAAAGAGATTTTCCTCAATATAACGATCATCTGCAGGGCAAAGACCGTTATTGTCAAATGCGATAAAAGTCGCTTTTTCGGTGTCATAGACACAATTCTTAATTGTAGCTTTCATAACAAAAAGCCTCCTTGAAATAAAGTATTCAAACTCGAATTATCAAGTTCGTAACTCTACAATAGTGCAAGACTTTTTGTTTGCATAAAGAAATCAAAAAGTTCTTCAAAAACTTTCCCAACCGGTATTGATAACTGGTTGGGAAAGCCTTTTTTATGCGTTAAGATTTCTTTTTGGCTTCTGCTTTGAGCATATCGTTCCAAGTTTCGACACGACCATTTTGGGCGGTGTACTCCTTTAAGTGCGTCTGCATATTGGTAACTTTTTTTGCATCAAAAGGAATGTCTTTAATGGTATCAACAGAAAGCCTTGAATTTGATAAACAAGCATAGATAGACTTAACCTCGCTATGCTCTTTCAAAAAGGCTTTGAGGGCATCGAAGCTCATACCATTCAAGGAAATCATAATGTTATTCTTTACAAGCGGAGGAACAAGACCTAATTCTATCAAGCTTAAATAGCTCATAATCTGATATACATCTTCAAAGATATATACGTTATGATAATATAGACTTGAATCGTTATCCCAAGTGAAAGTGGTATTACGTTTTACTGTCATAACTTCAGTAGCCATATGATCTTTGTTTTGGAGCTTCTTTGTAACTGCAATAACATTATCATCAAGATACTCCAAAAAGCACAAATCAAATCCACCATAAACAATGAGCTTTTTACTACGAAGGAACTTTGTAATAACATCACGTTCAATGTGCATCCGATTATGAAGAACACTATAAACCATCCTAAGCGAATTATTATCTTTTCTATCAAGAAGATTGTACCTCAATACATAGTTTAGGTTATAATCAGCAGCCAAATAAGAATCACAGACCAATGGATAGTGCTCTTTAATATACTCATCAATATGAAAGAGAGCTTCACTCTCAAAATAGCTTTTAATAATATACAAAGCTTGGAGAAAGTCAAATCCATAGAATGCTTTTAATCCATTTACAGCAGTATAACACTTGCGAGATTTAGTGTCATAAAATCCCTCTGGATAAATAATAACGTGTGGAGCAGAACGAACAACCAATTTACCAGCTTGATATAAAATAGCGTTTTCGGATATGTAAATACACAGATGAACGAGGTTAACTGTATTATAAGCGTTAATCTCCTCTTGTGTATAACGATGATAAGGAAAGGTGTGTGCTCTTGCTTTAGCTAAAGTTTCTTTATGGTATCTTTCCATAAAGCTTAATTGACTTGATTTAGTAGAATATAAAAACATATTTTATTATCTCCTTTTTATTTAATTATTTTATTTATTATTTGTAATCTTTTAATTATTTTATTTATTATTTGTAATCTAAAGTATAAGAATATACTTTTCACACAACAACGTGTGCGTTAAACTATACTGTCGGAAGACAGCTCTAAAGAAGCTGAACCGTAAGATTATATATTAACCTTTCACTCCTCAAAACTGTGTTTTCCTTTTTTATAGGTTAGACAACTCAAAGAGTTGTTTTCAAAATCAAATTTTTTATAATTTGCTTTTGGTTTTTAAATTATATGCAGATTGAAAAATTGCTTATAATTTAAAAGTGTTCGACCAAATCAATTGTTTTTTTCAAAGTAATAGGGGTGTAGAAGCTTAACGGCTTCAAAGAAGTATGGAGCAAATTCGCAATCAAACAAATCAGCAGGGTTATACTTTTCCGCTTCCCAATACTTATCTTCGTAATCATCGTACAGATACGCTGTAAAAATTCTCGCACCATACAGACCAAACGCAAAACGCAACACTTTTGCATCCGTGTGCGTAACCCAAGGCTTCTTTAATGCTTCGTATTGACAACAGCGACCGTCATAGCAATGGGAAAAGTTTTTGCGGCAATCTGCCGACAAGCCAAGAACATAGATAGCCGCAAGGCGGTATCTATCATCCTCAATGTGATACTTCTGTACCTTTTCTTCAAAAAAGGCTTTGTGCTCTGCACTCATAAATTTAATGTTCATATAATCTCCTTCTCGGCAGGGACTTCGCCGATCTAAAATATTTTTTTGTGTTTTGCCCTATGAACAAGTTATATTTAGTGCAGAATTTTGAAATCGGAAATACAAAAAAGGCGTAAAAAACAGTAAGCTTTGTACGCTCTTTTTTGGTAAAAACATCTTGAAATATTCACAATTTTATGGTACAATAACATAAGCTTTTCTTTGCGAAAGAGTTTACAACACAGAAAGGGGCAATGTTATGAAAGATGTAGCGAAAACATTTAGAGCCATTGAAGTGGTTGAGCAGTTTTGGAATGCATATACCAAAACCTATATTGCGGAACATGAAGCGATGGGAAATACAGAAGAGATCGAGGTCGTAAGTTCCGATTATAAATACATTGAAGGTTTGTTCTATGCATTGAAAATGACTAACCTTATGCAGATGCCCAAAAAGTATAAGGGCGAGTCTGGGTATGAAAGATTAAAAAAATATCTCAATGACGTTCCTAATCAATATTCCAATTTGGTGGCTGATATTACAACCGTTCAACTTGAAGCAAAAGAGCTTTTTGAGCAACTTCAAGCAGTCCTTTATTTTGAGGGAAAGTGCTCCCCACAAGACTTACCGTACGACGACGATCTTAGACATGGGTTAGTACTATTTCTTAAAAACTCTGCATTTATTGTCAACGCAATGAAAGATGAAGCTGTCAAAGCACACGTTCTTAGTGGTGTGAAGAAGTACCTATAATACACAAGCCCAGTATCGTAATTTCCCCATTTTGCAAAAGTGCGTGACACCACTTTTTGACACCACTTTGGCGGTATAATGTGGATAATGGAGATAAAACAACACAAAAACCACCGTAAAAACGCACCTAAAACCACCCGATATAAGCCATATTAAAGATGCACTTTCGAGTGGGAATGATTTGGCTACGCCAAATCAACTATGATTGCCCTTCGGGCAAGTTATGAGGTATGGTTGGCTTCGCCAAGTTATGATGCACCTTCGGTGCAGTTGAATGAACGAGGCAATCATATCATAACGAGTGCGAAGCACTCTCATAACTCTGAACTCATAACTAAAAAAGGAGAAAAACTATGGCAGACAGTATTTTGAGAGATAAATCAAAAGCATTTGCCAAAGATATCGTTTTTCTTTGCAGGTAGTTAAGAGAAAGCAGGGTAGAAGGTGTTTTGATCAATCAGTTGCTTAAAAGTGGCACGTCGGTTGGTGCAAACGTTCATGAAGCGCAGTATGCACAAGGAACAAAGGATTTTATTTCAAAATTTGAAATAGCATTAAAAGAATGTAACGAGAGCGAATATTGGCTTGAGCTTCTTTATGAAACTAATTCAATTAGTGAAAATGAGTTTAATAAAATGCAAAGTGCGTGTATTGAGCTTCGCAGAATGTTAGTTTCGACTGTTACAACTATAAAATCAAAACAATAACCCGGCTGACAAGTGCCCGGAAACCCTTGGAAACAAAGGGCTTTCGGGCATTTATGCAATTTGGGGAAATGCGTCTGCAACACGAAGGGATAAATTTACAAAAAAGATGGTTACCGATGAGACACTAAAAACGACCGAATAGGCAAAAAACAACATTTCCTCTTTTTTATTTGTTATTATGGTACTGCAAATAAAAAGGAGGATGACAGATATGCAAGAAATAAAAACTACCCGGCTTGTCAAGCAGTATCAGAATCTGACTGCTGTAGACAAGCTGGGTTTGGAAATTCAGCAGGGCGAGTTGTTCTCTCTTCTCGGCGTGAACGGTGCCGGAAAGACTACGGTTATTAAAATGCTTTCTTGCCTGACAAAACCAACGAGTGGAGATGCTATTGTAGGTGGTTACAGCATTACAAACGAACCCGTTCAGGTAAAGCGCTTGATTGGTGTATCTCCGCAAGAAACCGCCGTTGCTCCTAACCTTTCCGTCAAGGAAAACTTGGAGTTGATCTGCGGCATCCACGGTTTTTCAAAAGAAAAAACGAAAGCAAAGATACAGGAACTGTCCAAGCAGTTTTCTCTGGACAGTGTTCTTCAGAGGAAAGCCGGTAAGTTGTCCGGCGGCTGGCAGCGACGTGTCAGCATTGCGATGGCACTGATCAGCGAACCCCGAATTCTGTTCTTGGACGAACCCACGCTTGGTTTGGATGTCCTTGCAAGGCACGATCTGTGGGAAGTGATTCGTTCTTTGAAAGGAAAAATAACGATCATCCTTACGACACACTATATGGAAGAGGCTGAGGCACTTTCCGATCGCATCGGTATTATGAAAAGCGGTAGACTTCTTGCAGTAGGAACAGTAGAAGAATTGAACGCTGCTGCCGGAACAGACGATTTTGAAACAGCCTTCGTTTCTATTGTAAAGGAGGGTGTGTAATGAGAATGATGACTTTTGCCAAGAGATGTGCCAAGGAGATTCTGCGAGATCCAATCAATCTTGCTTTTGGGTTGGGGTTCCCCTTAGTCTTACTAGTGCTTTTAAGTGCTATTCAAGCGAATATTCCGGTAAACTTGTTTGAGATTA
>JAZNWW010000018.1:0-9528 GCA_045593535.1 Acutalibacteraceae bacterium | reverse complement strand
AAAGAGTACTTGTAAAGATAACGGATTTATGTTATAATATAGATACTATCATAGTGCTTTTCAATGCTGACAGGTATTGAAAGGAGCTAGATAAATATGACTGCAAAGAAAGGTAAAGGTAGAAGATTAGATAAGGATCGGGTTACACTCCGCAAGGGTGAATCCCAAAGAGCAGACGGTATTTATGATTACTGTTGGAGCACTCCCGACGGTAAGCGCCACTCGATATACGCAGGCACCCTTGAGGAGCTTCGTGAACGAGAAGAGCAAATTATCCTTGATAAAAGGGACGGCATTAAAACAGAAATTCGTTTGATAACGGTCAACGAAGTTTTTGACCTGTGGTGTGATCTGAAACGCGGTTTGAAACACAACACCTTTCAGAACTACAAGTATATGTACAATATGTTTGTGCGCCCCACATTCGGCAAGCTTCGGATTGCGAATGTCAGAAAATCTGATGTAAAAAGGTTTTATAACCGCCTTGCAGACGAAAGAATTTTGACCATAGCAACCATTGACAACGTGCATACGGTTCTGCATCAAGTGTTTAACTTGGCTGTGGATGATGGTTACATACGTCTTAATCCCACCGACAATATGCTGAAAGAACTGAAACAGTCCCACAATTTTCAAGTAGAAAAGCGTAAGGCACTTACTATCCCCGAACAACAGCTGTTCATTAACTTCCTAAAAAATCATCCTGTGTATCGGCACTGGTATCCTGTATTTGCCATTATGCTTGGCACGGGGTTGCGTGTCGGTGAATTGATAGGATTGCGGTGGTGCGACATTGATTTGGACGAAGGACTTATCCACGTCAATCACACCTTGGTATACTACAATCACGGTGACGGCAACGGCTGTTCTTTTAGCATAAACACACCTAAGACCAAAGCCGGTGAACGAACCGTACCGATGATGGATGATGTAAAAGAAGCGTTCCTGCTTGAAAAGCAAAACCAAGAGGATGCCGGGGTTAAGTGCAAAGCGATTGTTGATTGCTATACAGATTTTATCTTTATAAATCGCTATGGTGATGTTCAGCATCAGGGAACACTCAACAAAGCCATTCGAAGAATCATCCGTGATTGTAATGATGAAGTGTTGCTCAAAGGAGAAAAAGATCCCGTTCTGTTGCCGCCCTTTAGTTGCCACAGCTTGAGACACACCTTTGCTACTCGCTTGTGTGAGTCGGGTATCAATATAAAGGTGATACAGGATGTTTTAGGTCATGCCGATATTAGTACAACGATGGATATTTATTGCGACGTGACCAACGAACTGAAAAAGAAAGAGTTTACAAGCTTGGGTGAATTTTTTAAGGACAAGCAAATTTAATCTACTACGCCAATGGTACGCCAGTTACTACGCCAAAATGCCGCACAGATACAAAGGGTTATATTCTGTGCTGTAAAAACGGCTTACAAAGACGGCCCCAACCCATTGGAGTTTTGTACACTTAGGTATTGTTTTGTAACTTCGGGGGCAGAGGTCCCCACTATGAAACCGTTGGACTGATAACCAACTGTCGAAGGCGCAGAGGTAGCAGTCTATGGAAAAAAATTTATATCGCTACTCTTGAATAAATCGGAAGTGGAGAATTAACTATGAAAAAACTGCGGCTTGTTTTATATATTACACTATCCGTTATACTGTCTTTTTGCGCTTGTAATAAAGAAACAAATACTTCTGTCAGTAAAACATATAATTTAACCGATAACTACATTATCGATTATGAATTTGATGTAGATACATCTACCAATTACTCTGTTATCCGTGTGTTTAAGCAAAAGACTGATGGTGGCTATCAATATCCGTTTGTTTATGCTCCAAATGCTGACAGTGCCGCAACTAAATCCCCGATAGATACGATGACAGATGAAGATTTTGTATTAGCTATCAATGCAGGTATTTTTGATATGAATACCTTTAAGCCTGATGGTATTGTTATTCAAAACTCAAAGGTTATTTGTAATTCTGAAACAAAAACGCATCCATCTTGCTTTCCGTTAACGATTGACGGTGATGGTAATCTTTCTTATGCACAACCTGATTCGGATGCTAATGTTTTGGTAGAAAAGGGAATTGTATCTGCGGTGTCCGGTTTTATGCCTATTATTGTGGATTTCAAACCTTTTCCTTGTGAACAATGGAATGAAGTAGCACACTATACTAAAAATGCACAACGCCAAATTATCGGACAGTTTGGAAACGGTGACTATGCCGTTATTACCTGCGAAGGTAATGATTTTCAAAACTCACGAGGATGGACAATTGCCGAAGCTCAAGACATTTGTCAAAGATTGGGACTAAAGTTTGCGTATAATCTCGATGGCGGCGGAAGTACTGCCACCTTGTTAAACAAAAAACAGTTCAACTCCGTTTACGAAGGAAGTACGGGACGCATTGTTCCAACCTATATTGTTTTTAACGGAAGCAATCGTTTTTCAGATTAAAATGAAATGATTTACAGTCTGAAGCCACCGGACTGATTTGAAACTTAAAAATTTGATTCTATATCAAGACAATGCACATCGCAGACTTCTTGCTTTCAAAAGAATATTAAAAGATAGGTAAGAAACCTAATTACACAATGCAAAGCACATCGGTCGTCCCGATGTGCTTTTTCTATCCACCCACCCGTCCTATTTACAAAAGCCTTGATTTTTAGAGAAATGTATGGTATTATAAGTGCGGTAAATCACGAGTTTATATCGGTGTGATTAAAAGTGAATTTTACCCATAAATTACCCACGGTACCCACGATTTACCCATAATATCCGAGACCATGTGAGATTTAAAGATACAATATGAGAGGTTATGAGAACCCCTTAAAAATCACTGTTTTCGGGATAAATTATGAGACCTTGTGAGAGGATATGATTGGTTTTGAAAAACCCTATGTCTATCCCCACAATGAAACCCTTGGACTAAAAGGGACGATATAAGAACTTATAAGAAGATATAAGAACTTTCCAAAATCTTCTTACCACAGTTTTACCAAAAGATAACGGACTATGGAAATTCCATAGTCCGTTTATATAATTGTTATATAAATTAAATGTAGTTGAAAATTTTTTCTAAACGTGGTAAAATATATTTGGTGTAAAGGATATATTTTCTAAGCATTATAAATTTAGTTTTGGAGGTGGTTTTATGGGTATCGGCGTTAAAAATTACGTAATGCAAAAGGGTTGGAAGTTTTTTGACATAATGCATAAAGATAGAAAAGTAGCTCGTATTTACGAAGACGGAAGATGTACAATATATTATCCTTCGTTTATGCCTTATAATTTATATTTTGAAAAATCAAATGATTTCGACAGTAGAGTAAATAATTTAAATAACTTCTATTATTGGTGTGCTTCTAGAGTTTTAACTTTAGATAGAAAATATGCCAAAGAAATTTTAAGGGTTATTGGAGCAAATCAAGCTGTGACTGATAAGGATAGAGCGATGATTGCGGTTTCTTATCACGGATTGACTTTAACAGATGTATTTTGGATAAGACGTGCTAAAGAACCAGTTACTTTTGATAAACTTAATTTATATAATCATTCTCTTTCGGATGCATTTGCCGATGTAAGCCTTAGAGGCAAAGATATAACACTTCAAAACGCTGAACTTTTCATCACACAAGAAGTTGCGGGAGATGTAGGGACACTCGGTGTGGCACCAAAGGCCTGGATTAGAAAAAACGACAACTTCTATCTTCTAAAAGATGGAGATGAACGTGATGTTGATGCCGAACTTCTTGCTTCAAAAATTGTTGGTTGTTTCAATGTGGACTATGTTCCTTATGAAGAAGACTTTTTTAATGATTTGAGAGTATCTAAATGTAAAATAATCACTTCTGAAAATACAAGTATTGTATCTTTCGAATTCATTGATGTGTACTGTACAAATCGTGATATAAACAAATTTGATTTTGTTTTAAAAAAAGATAGTTATTCATATTATATGATGAATATTATTGATTATCTCATAGGAAATACCGATAGACATTGGGGTAATTGGGGATTTTTCGTTGATAATTCCACAAACAAATTGCAGGGTTTATATTCGCTTATGGATTTTAATAAAGCGTTTCTATCGTATGACACGATTGATGGTGCAAAATGTCAGACTACAGATAAAAAGATTACCCAACGAGAAGCAGCAATAGAAGCGGTTAAAAAAATCGGATTAAATAAAATTTCAGATGTGAAAAAAGAATGGTTCGCTAAAGAACAAGAGTATGAAATGTTTTCTAAAAGACTTGAAATTTTAGAAAAATCAATCTAATTATGACTATCGGCACGGCCGGTAGTCATAATTTTTTTAAAAGTAATATGTTAAAATAGCTACAAGGGTTTTCGTGGTATGCTCGACTGAATTTACCCACGATTTACCCATTTTGAACAACTAAAGACCGGCTTTATGACTTGATCCCACTTCTGCAAAATGCAGAGGTGGGATTTTATCGTTCAGTAAAAATATTTGTGTTATATTATTACATACACTTAAATAGTTGAAAAATTTCGATCTTTGTGTTAAAATATAGGAAATTATGTATTTTTTTATATTTCGGAGGAGGATTTTATGCTTAACATCGAAGGACTTTGCCTCGGATGTATGAATGATAACGGCGGTGAAAAATATTGCCCGGTTTGCGGGTTTAATAACAGTACTGCAAATCCGGATAACGCTTTGCCTCTTAAATTTATTGTTAACAGTCGTTACATAATGGGAAAGGTTATTTCCGCCAATGGAGAAGGCATTACCTACATAGCTTGGGATACTGCCCAAAACACAGCAGTAAATATCCGAGAATATTTTCCTGTAGGCTTTGCGGGCAGAAACCCCGACAGAACCGTTGCTATGTCAGCAGGTAATGAATATACCTTTAATGACGGACTTTTACAATTCCTTGATATCAACAAAAAAATTATGCGGGCAGAATTGGCCGCTTTAATTCCTGTCACTGAAATATTCGAAGAAAACGGAACCGCTTATGTTGTTTCGAAACATATACTCGGAATCACACTTGCCGAGTTTTTGAATAAAAATGGCGGAACTCTCAAGTGGGAGCAGGCAAGAGCTTTGTTTTTACCGCTCATTGATACTTTAAGCGGTATGAGCGAAATGGGAATTGTTCACGGTGGTATTTCACCCGAAACAATTTTAGTCGGCCGAGACGGAAAGTTAAGAATTACCGGATATTCAATCTCAAAGCTTCGCATTGCTACAAGCAATTTCGCTTCGGAATTGTATGAAGGCTTTGCCGCTGCAGAGCAATACGGAATTGTAAGCGAGCCGATGGGTCCTGCAACCGATGTTTACGGATTATCAGCCACACTTTTTAATGTGCTTATCGGTATTACACCTCCTGCTTCAAAACAAAGAATACAGAACGATGCTATGTCAATTTCGGCAAAGTTTGCAGAGGAATTACCAAGACACGTGCTTTCTTCTATTGCAAACGGACTTCAGGTATATCCCAAAAACAGAACCAAAAACCTCGATGCTTTCCGCAACGAATTGGTTTACGGTGAGGTTGATGTTGCCCCCAAGGTAGTAAAGACAGACGGCGCCGAAGTCAGCAAAAAAAGTGGAAATAAAAGTGCAGGTAAATATATTCTTATTTCTGCAATTTGTACAGCAGTTGTATGCTTGGCTATTGCTGCATTTTTGGTTTTTGGTCCCTTTAAGGAATACATTTTCCCTGAAGAAGAGTCCAAATCCACTTCACAAACAGAGGATGAAAACAAGGCACCCGAAATTGATAAAATCGGCGATGTTGATGAAGATGCTGATACTGCTCCGAAATATCCTGTTCCCAACTGTGTTGGCAGACATTATTACGAGATTATGGAAGATGAAACCTTTGCGATGTTCAATTTTGTAATTGATCATCAAGTATTTTCGGATACAGTTCCTGAAGGCGGGGTTATTTCCCAAGACATAAAGAGCGGTGAAGAAGCTGAAAGGGATACCACTATAAAGCTTGTTATCAGCGCAGGGCCTAAAACAGTAAGTATGCCAAGTCTTATGGGTGTTCCGCAGCTGGAAGCAGAAAAAATATTATTACAGCTCGGCTTTGTCTATGCAAATATTGAAATCGACACAACTACAATGATCAATCCGGCAATGGACCCCGGTGTTGTAATTAAACAGAGCATTGACGGTGGCGATAAAGTCAGTCGTTTTTCAAAAATCAAAATCTACATCAACGGTTATGTAGAGGAAGAACCTGAAACTACCTCCGAGGATACACAAACAGTACAATAAATAAAAATAGTACTTGATTTTATTTTAATAATGTGTTATAATATGCACAGACTAAAGAAAGGTGAGTGGGGCAACCCGCTCACTTTTGTTTTGAAAGATAATTCTTTTTAGCCAATGCTTTGGCTAATCAAGGCAAGGAGATGAAAAGATGGCAAATGTTGCCGAAAAGGTTTATGACCTGATTAAGAACACTGTCGAAGAACAGAATGTCACTCTTTGGGATGTGCGTTTTGTTAAAGAGGGTGCATCGTGGTATTTAAGGGTTTTCATCGATAAGGAAGATGGAATAAGTATCGATGATTGCACAAATGTTTCTCACGCTATTGACCCTGTGATCGATGAAGCTGACCCTATTGACAAAGCGTATTATTTAGAGGTTTGTTCACCCGGTATTGAGCGTGAGCTTACACGCAAATTTCACTTTGAAAGCGTCATAGGTGAAAAAATCAAAATCAAGCTCTATAAAGCACTTGATGGCAAAAAGGAATTTGTAGGAGAACTTAAATCGGTTGGTGAAGAAATTGTGCTCATCACCGAAAACGGTGAAATTGCATTTAATCTTAAAGATATATCAAAAGCAAATTTGTGCGATTAGCCAAAGCATTTAAACTAAGACCCTGCCTTAAAGGGCGGTTTTTAGGCGGCTTTCGGCTCATTTCACCGCATAGGCGACAGCCTTATGCGCCTCGTTTCACCTAAATCCACACAAAAAACTGCACCTTTAAGGTCGCAGAATTTTGTAAATAAAGGATTTTTTGATTGGCGAGGCAAAAACGCAGTAAATCCTGGTGGATTTACGAGTATTTTAACGAAGCTATAGCGAAAAATACTTGTTTCAAAATCTGATTCAAGTTTGAATGCTTTGGCTATGATAAGTAATTTTGTAATTTTGTTTGGAGGAATTTATAAAAATGGCAAAGAAGAAAACCACAAAAACCGGAATTGATAATGCTGAATTTTTTGAAGCGTTAAAACTTATGGAAGAGGAAAAGGGAATACCGCAAAAATATATTGCGGAAAAATTCGCAGAGGCTATTGTTGTGGCTGCCCGTAAGGATTACGGCGGAAATGACATTGTGTCGGTTGTAATTGACCCAGAAAATCAAGTTTTCACAGTAACCGCCAGAAAAGAAATTGTAGATGTTGTTGAAGACAGCTTTACACAAATTTCTAAAGAGGATGCGGCGGCTTATGACCCGAAATCCTTGGAGTTTGGTTTTGTTGAGATTAAGCTTGACCCAAGAAAGTTTGGTCGTGTAGTGGCGCAAAATTCAAAGAACAACTTCCGTCAGGGCGTTCGTGCCGCTGAAAGAGGTCAAACCTTGGCAGAGTTCCAAAGCCACAACCGTGAGCTTGTAACTGCTTTGGTTCAAAAAATCGACCCTAAAACAGGAAATGCAATTCTCACAATCGGTCATACAGAAGCTACTTTGCCAAAATTGGAGCAGGTGCCCGATGAAGTGCTTAAAGAGGGCGACCACATCAAAGTTTATGTTGTTGATGTAAAGGACACCGAAAAGGGCGCAAGAATTATGCTTTCCCGTACACACCCTGGTCTTGTAAAACGCCTTTTTGAAACAGAAGTACCCGAAATATTTGATGGTACAGTTGAAATCAAATCTGTTTCACGTCAAGCAGGCTCTCGTACAAAGATTGCGGTTTACGCTCAAGACCCCGAGGTTGACGCAATCGGCTCTTGTATAGGACCCAGAGGCGCTCGTGTAAATAAAATTGTTGAAGAATTAGCAGGTGAAAAAATCGATATTGTAAAATACAGTGACAACCCTGTTGAATACATTAGCGAAGCGCTTTCTCCTGCAAAGGTTGTATCTGTTGAAATACAGAGTGAAGACCCCAAGGTTTGCTTGGCACGTGTTCCCGAAGCACAGTTATCCCTCGCTATCGGTAATAAGGGTCAAAATGTGCGCCTTGCCGCAAAGCTTACAGGCTGGAAGATAGATATTCACCCTGAAAGCGGCTTCTTTGGAGAATAACCGAAGAAAGAAATTAAAATATCCGAAAGGAGTAACCGTTTTGGCAGTAAAGAAAATACCTATGCGTATGTGCACCGGCTGCAGAGAAATGAAACCAAAAAAAGAACTGATAAGAGTTGTGAAAACTGCAGAAAATGAAATTAAAATTGACCTTGTCGGAAAAATGAACGGCAGAGGAGCTTATATATGTAAAGATAAGGAATGTTTACTTAAAGCTCATAAGTCAAACGCTCTCTCCCGTGCTTTCGAGATGAATGTTTCTCCGGAAATTTACGAGGGTCTCGAAACGGAGCTTGAAAATGCAGAATGATAAGATTTTATCTCTTTTAGGCTTTGCTTCAAAGGCGGGTAAATTATCTTTCGGCTTTAATAAGGCGAAGGAGTCGTTAAAAAACGGAAAATCGTTTCTTATTATTGCGGCAGAAAATCTATCCGACAAAAGTCTTAAAGAAATTGTTTTCTTTGCAGAAAAGGAAAATGTCAAACATATTATTCTAAAGGATATAGATACCTTATCCAAAGCTGTAGGACATACTTGCGGTATAATTTCAGTAAATGATAAGGGTTTTGCAGATGCGTGTTTAGACGCACGAGTTAAGGAGGAAATGCTTAATGACCAATAAATATAAAATTAGCGACCTTGCAAAAGATTTTAATATGAAATCAAAGGAATTAGTTCTTTTGGTGAATGAAGTTTGTGCTACCGAGAAAAAGACAACAGCTTCTTTAAATGAAGAGGAAATCGGTCTCGTTTTTTCAAGGCTTACTTCTGACAATCAGGTAAAATCATTTGATGAATACTTTGCTATGGGCGAAGAATCAAGAGAAAAGGCAAAAAAGGCGAGAGAGGATGAAAAGAACAAAAAGCTTGCCGAACAAGCGGCTATATTAGCTCAACTTCAAGCTGCTGCTGCCGCACAAAATGCCTCAACAGAAGAACCCCAAAAGGCAGAAAAGGAAACGGATACCAAGCCTGCCGAGAAAAAAGCAGAGCCTAAAGCGCAGGAGCCTAAAAAAGAAGAACCTAAAAAAGAGGAAACAAAAAAGGCAGAGCCTAAAAAAGTTGAGAATAAAAAGCCTGAACCCAAGAAAGAGGTTAAAAAGGAAGAGGCAAAACCTGTTGAGCATAAGCCTTCAGACCCTAATCCCTTTGTTTCCAAGAAAAAGGATAAAAAACCCGGCGTAGCTCCCAACAGAGGCCCCGCTGAAATCAGACACGTTGATACAAGAACATCTAACGTGAATATCGATAAATATAACG
>JAZNWW010000017.1:0-5967 GCA_045593535.1 Acutalibacteraceae bacterium | reverse complement strand
CAAAGGCGGTTTGATATATTTAATGTTTTCGCGAACTGCAAGCAGAATATCATCGTTTCTCATATATGAGGTAGTAATGATAGAAAGAGATGTTTCAAGTTCTTCCTTTGTATGCTTCTCGTAATACGAAAGCGTGCTTGTGGTATAGAAGAACGGGAGCATTGCAAAAGCTACTGACAACACCGGCAAAAGGAATACATTGTCAATAACAATCGATAAAATTATACCTCCCGCAAAGCCAACAAGAGAAAGGAAGCAAGCAATAGAAAATTGCTTGGATTTACCTGTAACAGCAAGAGCTGTTTTCATTTTGATTAAATTCTTATAAATGCCGTGCTTTTTCTTGTTGCCACGAATAGCACGAACCTTATCTCTAAGGCTGTCTTTAGGTGTAATGATTGCAATTAAATCATCCGTTACATTTTCAGGGGTAAAGTTCATTAAGAGTGCTATACCCACAATTAAAAGCACAGATGAGATTATAGGAAAGAACAATCATAATCAGCTCCTTTCGCCAAAAATTTATTAAGCGTGCTCTGCGGCACACCAAACTGTAACAGTTTTTGTTTGAGATGATCGCTCATAATTTCAGGTTGTTCAAAATAACCGTCGATTATGAACTTATCGTTCTTAACTACATTTTTAGTGATGTTATAGCGGAATAGAGTTCTATACTGTCTTTCGCCGTGTGAATCAATAACACACTCAGAAATATCCATTATCTTTCGGGAGTTGTCCTCCAGTTTATGAGCATAAACTACGATAGGAAATGCTTGACCCGCTTGCATAAGCGAGGTGTTGAAGTTAATGGGAAATCTCTTTTGACAAAGTAAAGCCAAGCGCATATGTGCAGCATCAGCGGCAGATGCGTGAACAGTTGAAACAACAGTGTGCCCGGTAAGAGAAGCTTCGACTGCAGAGTATGCTTCGGTATCTCGCATTTCTCCAACAACTACAATATCAGGATTGAAACGCAAGGAAGCAACAACTAAATCTTCTTGGGTAATATCATACGCTTCATTATCTGAAGGACGTGAAAGTGTATGAACCACATTATTAACGATTTTTCCATCTTTAGTACGAACCAAAGACAACTCACGGGAACCCGATTCGATAGTAAAAATACGCTTATTATCTGGGATGGAAGCGAGTAAGGCATTAAGCAAAGTAGTTTTACCTGAAGATGTAGCCCCTGCCACAACGAAAGATACACCATAACGAAGACACATACAAAGAAAATCTATCATTTTCTGCGTAGCGTTGCCTCCTGCAACCAACTGCTCACGATTGACTCGTGAAGGGTGCAAAAGACGAATAGATACGCTGATACCTCTGTCATCATCAACAAGTGGTTCTTTGAGCGCGGTTATACGGGTGTTTCCCGGTAAATGGCCTTGTGACATTGGTGTTGCATTATCGATAATCATACCGCTATGATGCAATAACCTTTTCACAATATCTACGGCGTGAGTGGGACTATAAAAATGCTCCTCAGCCTTTTCAATGTCACCATTTGTATAAGTGATAGCAATATCGTCCCAACCATTAACGTTAATTTCTTCAATCTCGTCCTTGCCGAGATATTTTGTAAGAACAGAATACTCAGCCATTTCGCAGTATAACTTATCTGCAAGTTCATTTGTTGTCATACCGTCGACAGTACAACCGTTATCTCTTAAATATTTTTCGATATACGGTTTCAACTGCCCAAACTTTCTACTATCAGAAAGCGAAGCAGCATAGTTAATAGAAATATATTCCTGAACCTTGCTCAAAAGCTGCACAAAATCAATCTTATTAGCCATTAAATCACCGCCTTTGCAAGTTTGGAAACAACCTCCCTATACTTTCTATCTGCAAGTTTTTCGGAAAGAGTACCAGTAATTGTCTGTTGCTTGAGAACATGACTGTAAGGCAACACAAGCTCAATTTTCTTGAAATGAGATTTAACTTCTTCAATGGGTAAAAATAAATCTTTATCCATTATATTCATCACAAACTCAGCTTTATCAGCGCATCCCAAAAAGGCATCGCCGTTTGAACTGTAATAAGTCATACATTTCAAATCGGGCGTAACAGTGAGAATAACATTGTCTGATTCGCGAATAGCCAACGATGAAATAAGATTATCGTTATCACTCGTACAATCAATAACAACATATTCGGCAATCTCACTCATACAACGAAAAAGATCTAAAACTTTGTCTTCAGTAGCTCTTGGATAAGAATACTTATTTTCTCCGGCTTTAAATCCCAAATAACCGAAATCTCTCATTGTTTTCACAGTAACGATCTGCTTAATTACATCTTCACGATAAATATCTGTTTTATCCAAGGTTTTACCGATTGAATGCAAATCGCTGGTTTTACTATGAGGGAAAACATAACCCATAACCGGAACATTCAAATCTACAGAGAGAAAAAGCACAGAGGTTTTCTTCGAGTAATATATCTCTTGAGCAAGTTTTAAGCCAAGTGTTGTTTTACCGCTTTCGGGCGAACCACATACTGCAATCAACTTACTCATTTAAGTTACCTCCAAAGAATTCTTCTTGTTTTGCAAGAAATTTTTGAGTGTTTTCTTCACTACCTCTGTAAACCAACACACAACTAATTGTTCCCTCTTCATAAGAAGCTAGAAGCTTTGCTTGAGTCTCATTTACAAGCAGAGTAATTGTTGCAGGAGCATCAAAACTACCATCTTCGTTCTTTACAATCTTGTCTTGGTCAACACCACCTGCAGTAGTAGTTGTAATTACTTTTACATATTTAAACGCTCCAGGCAAAATTGCTTTTCCTGTATTTTTGTCTTTTACGACTAAGCTGATAACATCTCCATTTTGAATTTTTCCGGAAAGACCTGCCGCAAAACTATCAATAGTAAAAGACATTGCGAATTTGGTCCCATTAAAACCTGAAATGACATCCTCAGAAGATTTTGATTTATTTGTAATTTTTCCTGTTGTTAAATAATCTCCGGCATACAAAGTTGAAGCGGCGTACATACCGATAATTTGCTTTTCATCTTGGATAACGCCTTTTGGCAAGCTATCTTTTCTTACCGATACTTTTTCGATGCTGCCACTTGTAATTTTTGACCCTTGCCCTACCTGTGAAGACAATCTCGGAACTTCAACCGTATCAGTAGTCAGTTTAGAAACTACCGGAGAAACAATAAAAGTGAGTGAAACGGCAAGTATCATACAAATAATGCCGATTAGTGTTCTATTTTTCATAGAAGTTATTCCTCCTTATTAAATAAAATATGCCGTCAAAAATCCGACGGAGAGATATGGGAGCAAAGGAAAGTTTGCTTTTGCATTCCCTTTGTTTTTAATCAAATTGATAACGATTGCTAATATGAAACCAAGAATCAATCCTAACGTTCCCCTACGGAATCCGAGAAGAAATACGGTCGCTGCCGACAACTTAATATCTGCACCACCGATATCTCCATCTGCAATAAGGATTGGTATAATCATCAGTCCAATAGTCACCAATGCAGAAATTATCATTCCGGGTAACGCAGCTAATTCTGTTCCTATAAGAGCCGTAATTAGTATCATCACATGGATATAGTCATCACATTCTCTTTTTTTAATATCTTGATAAGAGGATAATATTAGAATAAGGCAAAGTATAGACCCTTTGATTGCAGTTGTAGCAAACCCAAAAAAACTTAACATTGCAAGTGTTGTGAATAACGATATTGTCATAAAGCAAAGTGCGGTTTTTTTCTTATTTCCTTTAAAGCGATTAGAAGCATATGTAGAAACAAGAAAAGCTGTTGCTCCCATAATTAATAGTAAAGAAAGCCAACCGATAATTGTTCTAATATTGCCGTTTAGTATAGGGCTAAAGTTTGGTATGGTTGACCTGATAATTTGAATCATATTGTGCCTCCTAAAAAATAAATAAATAGAGATTTCAAAAAATTCCGCAGCAAAGTTAGCTTGCGTTATTAGCTGTAATAATTTTCTTTAGTCTTATTGAATCGAAAACATTAAGAGTTCCATCACCATTAACATCTAATACGGATTCATCATAATTTCCGGAAATATTAAGTAATTCGGATGTGAGAATATCCAAATCTGCACTATCAACTACTCCGCTTCCGTCGATATCTCCGGCGATAGGTGCGACCGCAACCGGTCCGGAATAATCCAATAACCCCTCTATTTTTGTTTTGGCTGCAGGTAATACTGTTTCATTGGTTAGTGCATACAAGCCAATAAGAATCAATACGCCAATTACTATAGCGATAAGAATTTTCACACCACTATCTACATAGCCAACACCTTTTTTATTAATTAATTTTTTCATTTATTCTCCTCCTAAGTTTTATGTGGTGGGAAACGAGTCCCCACCACATAAATCAATTATTAACCGGCAAAATTAAAAAGCTCGGTAATCTTGGTGCTTACACTCGGCATAATGGTGTTGTTAAAGAGTGTATAGAGCAAGGTAAGTAAGAGGGCACCGACAACTACAGCAATCAAAATCTTGACACCGGAATCAACATAGCCCTCTGCCTTACGGCACATAACAGCAGCCTTAACAGTACAAATAGCGAAATTAACCTTATTCTTCATTTTCTTAAACATAAATAAATACCTCATTCTTTCTTAATTTAATAATTTTTATTGGTTTTTGGGTGCGTTACTGATTAACCGGCATAGTTAAAAAGCTCGGTAATCTTGTTGGATACGGTAGGCATTATAGTGCCACTAAAGAGAGCGTAAAGCAAAGAGAGCAAAAGGGCACCAACAACTACAGCGATAAGAATCTTAACGCCGGAATCAACATAACCTTCAGCCTTGCGACTCATAACAACAGCCTTAACAGTACAAATAGCGGAATTAACCTTATTCTTCATTTTCTTAAACATAAATAAATACCTCATTCTTTCTTAATTTAATAATTTTTATTGGTTTATGGATGCGCTACTGATTAACCGGCATAGTTAAAAAGCTCGTTAATCTTGTTGGATACGGTAGGCATTATGGTGCCATTAAAGAGCGTATAAAGCAGAGAGAGCAAAAGGGCACCAAGAACTACAGCGATAAGAATCTTAACGCCGGAATCAACATAGCCTTCAGCCTTACGGCTCATAACTGCAGTCTTAATCGAACAAACAGCGAACTTAACCTTATTAGTAATTTTTTTAATCATAAATAAATACCTCAAACTTTCTTTTTAATTTTTAATTATTCATTTGCTTCTTTGAGCGCGATTTCGTATGCAGCGAATACTGCAACTTCGATTTCTTTGCGAGCTTCTGCGGAAATGGGATGGGCTACATCTCTGCGGATTTCGTTACCATCTTGATCCTTAGAAGTGCTAAAAGGCATACCAACAAAACGTCCTTTTTCGGTTTCGACTATGCGAATACCATGAATGACGATTTTGTTTTCGATAGTTACGCTTGCCAATGCCTTTACGGCTTTGTCGGTGTTAAACACCTTGCGAATTTTTACCTGATACTTCATTGTTTTTTCCTCCGGTTTCTTAATTTGATTTTGTTGGGCTTAAAGTGATTTAGTTACTACAATTCAAGTCACCTCCTATCAAAAATAGGCAATAAATAAGCCGAGTTGTTTTATTTAACTCGGCAACCTACGATATTAAGTTATCTTGATTGTTCCTTTTGTCTTTGCAGATGTCTGTCATAGTATTCAAGAGCTTTCATAACGTGTTCCTCTGCTTTACTATCTGTGTAAGAGTCGGGAATGAACCGACGCAGTTTTTCAAAGGAAAACTTGCGCTTCGCCACTTGATTAGGCTTCGTTTCTTCCATAATTTCAGAGACATTATCATAAGTAAGATTACCTTCCTCAAATAATTTCCTCATTCTTATTGTCTGAGCGTGTGATGGAAATACTTCCGTTTCCTCAATACGGTCAACTACATCTCTTTGGCCTTCTTCATCAATATAAGAGAGCTCAACTGCCGGACGCATTTTCATTT
>JAZNWW010000016.1:0-2674 GCA_045593535.1 Acutalibacteraceae bacterium | reverse complement strand
TATGGTTTTCAAAAAATTATCCATCCAAGTTTTAATTTCTATCATTTGGGTTACCTCGTCAAATTTAAACTTATTTCTTCGGCTGATAAAGCCCTGCTGTTTCTTTATCCCTATACTCGTGCTTTTCGTAATAGCCGATTAGACTGCCGTCATCATCACGAAGAGCAACCATATACACATCTTTGTTTTCCTCGTCATTGCGATAGGTGTATATGATGTTATTATCTTTGCTTTCGCGAAACCACGCAACCACTTTATCAATCTGCTCATTTGCCTTTGGCGGATGGCAGTCTTTAATACTTTTTCCTGTTAAATCCTTATGATAACGCTCTATTGCTGACGGATTCATATACGCAATGATATCATCCATATCACAAACAACCACAGGGGCAAGGTCTTGGTCAAGTATGCTTTTTAATAATTTATTTAACATTTTAATCCTCCGTACATATAAGATAACTATCTGCCACGATACTCGCTTTTCAGGATATCTGCCATTTCCTCCGGTGTTTCCTTGCAACCATCATTAAGCCACATTTTTATAATGCTGTTTAGTCCGTTTTTGAAAAACTCAATGTGATATTTTATGTGTTTTCCCTCAAAATCATTTTCAGCTCTTGTCGTATCGTAGATATAAGATTGATGCTTTTCATCATAACCAAGTTTAAAGTATGTTTTATAAAAAATCTGATTTTCGTAAATGTGACAAAACATCGTTTTGGCATCTCTGTTGGTAATTTCACTAAACTGTGTATTAAAATCCGTTTCCAATTTTTCACGAAGCTTATCAGCCAAGTCATAAACATCAATAAAATTTGCATAGAAGGTGCTTCTGTTAAGTCCGGTTTCTTTGCAAATGTCCGTAACTGAAATTTGATTTATTTCTTTATTCTGGAGCATATTGATAAAAACTTTTTCGATTTTTTCAATAGAATCTCTTTTTCTTTTGTTGTTTTTTACATTCATAAACATACCTCATTTATTATTCCAACACTTGTTGCAAAATTGATGATTGAAAAACATTTTCGTAAATATTATACTATACTTGTATTAAAAAGACAAGTGTTGTTTTAATGCAAGTAAAATTTTGGAGGTATTTTTGTATGAAAAAAAGCAGTTTTGTAGCAATGATGTTAGGAACAGTATCAGGTGTTTTGTTTGCACTTGGTATGTGTATGGCGCTTCTCCCTGAATGGAACGCCTTTAAGCCGGGTATTGTTTTTGGCTCAGTAGGCATTATTTTAGGTTTAATTACTCTTATCGTATGGAGAAAAATGGAGCACAAGGCTCCAATTAAATTAAACGGCCGAATGATTACACTTACTGTATTTGGTATAATCGGTGCTTTAACCTTAGGCGTTGGTATGTGCTTTTGTATGGTATGGGAAAATATTGTTTTAGGTACAATCATAGGCTTAGTCGGCATCTTATTGCTCCTCTCTCTTATTCCTATTACCAAAGGCATAAAGTAAAATGAACATCCGCAGTAAAGAGCTTTTAAAGTTTATTATAAATCTGGCATTTGCGCTCTATAACTGTGTACTTGGCTTTGCATCATACTCGTGGTGGTTTATCGCAGTCGGTGCATATTACATTATACTCAGTATTATGCGCATAACAATAATTGCTTTTTCTGCAAAGAACAGAAAAAACGAAAGATTTATAATGAGATTTTCAGGAATTATGATTTTTGTTTTGTCAATTGTACTGTGCGGAATTGTATATATGACAATAAATCAATTTGGAGCAGTAAAATACCACGAAATAGCAATGATAACCATTGCACTGTATGCCTTTATCAAGCTTAGCTTTGCAATATACGAATTTGTGAAATCAAGAAAAAATCACAGACCGTACATAAAGACATTAAGAAGTATTGCTTTTGCAGATAGCGTGGTATCAATATATTCTCTGCAAAGGTCAATGCTTGTATCTTTCGAAGGAATGTCAGAAGCAAATATAATTCTCTTTAATATTTTAAGCGGTATTGGAATGTGCCTGATTGTAATATGCATAGGCTTAAATTTAATATATGGAAAGGAAAATAAAAATGGCTAAATCAAAATTAGTTAAAGCAAATGAAAAAATTGCAGAAGGAGTAACCGAAGGATTTAAAAAGATTGAAGATGCTGTTGTAGGCGGTTACAAGAAAATCGAAAAAGGTGTCGTTGACAGCTACACAAAAATCGAGGATAAGTTTGTAGAGCAATACTTAGCTCAAGATGGCGAAACAGTTGAAGAAGCAAAGAAAAGACTAAAAAACAACTAACATCTGTCTCAAAAACCGTTTCGACTACATCTTAAAATCCGAATACAGACAGAACAAGACAGAAACATAAAAATCCTGAAAATCGCTTAAATGCTGACTTTCAGGATTTTTAAATTTACATTTCGTATTTTCCCAAATCAATCCGCCTTATTTTAATCTATAATAGCAAGTAGACTTGCCTGAGCCTTCACGCTTTAATTCCCCTTCGCTTACCATTTTGCGAAGAGCACCTTCAACGGAGCTTATACTGAGTGACGGACAGAGTTCTCTGATATCCTGTTTGGTAAAACGCCCCACCTTATTCAGTGACGCCTTTCTCACCATTTCAATTGCAGGAAGTTTTTCTTCTACGATGGAAAATCTGTCTTCAAAGTCTTTATATGCAGCAAGGATAGTACCAAGGAT
>JAZNWW010000015.1:0-15709 GCA_045593535.1 Acutalibacteraceae bacterium | reverse complement strand
TGCCAAAAGCTCCTTTATGCCATCATAAAGTCGGTTTTCAAAAATGCCCTTAACCGAATAATACTCCCTGTAATATTCGATAGCCTTTAAAGCGTTTTCTCTTGTGAAACCGTAATATTCCACAAAGGAGTCGATAAGCGGCGGACCTATAAACTTATAAAGCTCACTTCTGTCCTTTATTTCTATTCCGAACTTTTCAAAGGCGTACATTACGGAGTTGGTAATTCCTAAAGACGGCTCGGTTAAAGTGCCGTCCAAATCGAATAAAACATACTTTGTATTTTCAAGCAAACACATTTTAAAAAGCTTCTTTGTTATGCTTCATCCTTGTAGGAAAGCATCGGTTTTTCATCCTTTTTCTTAATAACACGATTTACGTAATTCTTTGTTATCTTGATAACCAACGGACAAAGCACCAATACACCGATAAGGTTGGGAATCATCATCAAACCATTGAAGGTGTCCGAAATATCCCAAGCCAAAGAAGATGTAAGTACAGCACCCAAAACAACGGTCAAAACGTGAATAATTCTGAAAATAATTGTTGTTTTTTCACCGAAAAGATATTCCCAAGCCTTTGAACCGTAATGTGACCAGCCAAGAACGGTTGTAAAGGCAAAAAGGAACAAAGCAATAGCGATAAAGCGTTGACCGATATTTCCCCAAGAGAAAACAGTGTTAAACGCACCACCAACGAGTGTCGCATCTGAAAGTCCCTCTGCAACAGCGCCGGTTTCAAGATTGAATACGCCCGAGGTGAGTACAACCAAAGCAGTCATTGTGCAAACAACCATTGTGTCGGCAAACACTTCGAATATACCCCACATACCCTGCTTTACAGGCTCTTTTATATTAGAGTTTGAGTGAACCATAACCGAGGAACCGAGACCTGCTTCGTTTGAGAATACGCCACGCTTAAAGCCTTGTGTAATAGCAACTATAACGCCGCCGATACCGCCGCCTACAAAAGCCTCTGTCTTAAATGCGTTTGCAAAAATTGCTTTAAAGGCGGGGAGCACAGCTTGGTAATTAACACCAATTACAACCAAGCTGCCTGCCACAAATAAAACAACCATTAAGGGCACGATTTTTTCAGCAACAGAAGCAATTCTCTTTAAACCGCCTAATGTAATAAGTGCTGTTAAAAGCATTATTGCCACACCGATAATGATATTGTAAAGCGAGACACCGCCAAACACTTCTATTGAAGAAAGCGCCTTTACATCAAATGCAGCAGCCACGTTGGTTACAATTTTATTTACCTGTCCCATACTTCCGATGCCGAAGGAAGCGAGCATTGTGAAAATACAGAAAAGAACTGCCAAAATTTTACCTATATGTTTGCAGCCTTTTTTTGCACCGAGACCGTCACGCAAATAGTACATAGCTCCTCCGGACCACTCGTCCGCTTTGTTTTTGCGGCGGAAGAAAATACCCAAAACATTTTCAGAATAGTTGGTCATCATACCAAAAAATGCCGCAATCCACATCCAGAAAACTGCACCGGCACCACCTATGCAAATAGCGGCAGCAACACCGGCAATATTACCTGTACCTACAGTAGCTGCAAGTGCAGTACAAAGTGCCTGAAAAGGAGAAATAGAACCTTTTTCCTTGCTGTGAGTGATTACATCCTTTTTAAACAAGCTTCCAATGGTGTTTTTCCACCAATGTCCAATGTGTGAAATTTGAAAAACCTTTGTGCAAACGGTCAGAATAATACCTGTACCGATTAAAAGTGCCAAACCAAAGATTCCCCATACAACGCCGTTAATACTGCCGTTGATTTCTGCAATTTTGTCCAACATAAAAACAACTCCTTAAAAAATAAAAAAGATTGCGAAAAAACGCAATCTCAAATAAAAAGACAATAAAAAAATAATTTCTGACTTTGTCCTTTTACCTGAGAGATTAGCGAAAATTCGCCTTGCCCCTTCGGTATCCGATTTTTTCGGAATTCTCCAAAGCTTTGTCCCTTCACAGTCGGATTTTACCCTTCTGCAAAGCTCATACAAAAAATAAATCGTTCCTATATTATCACACTTAAAACCAAAAATCAAGTTAATTTTCGCTTTTTCTCGCTTTGCTACAAAAAGTCGATTAAAAATGCGAATTTTTTCTTTGTTTTTCCATTTTTTCGACACGGTTTTTTCTTGACTTTATATATGTATTATGATAAAATACATTAGATATATGAAAGGAGACAATTTTATGAGATATCTACTTGAAAAAGTTAATTTTTATAAAGACGGTTCTTTTCATTTGGGTTCTTATCCCCTAAACACCGATAGTATTACTGTTTCCGCTCCCCAGAAAGATAGCGGTATTGTTTCTCAATTTAATAATTGCTTTGTTTTTCCGGCTTTTTGTGATGTTCACGTTCATCTGAGAGAGCCGGGTTTTTCATATAAAGAGACTATAAAGACAGGAACGAAGGCCTCAGCTCGGGGAGGATATACCGATGTGTGCTCAATGCCTAACCTGAATCCTGTCCCCGACAGCAAAGAAAGTTTAGAAAAACAACTCGAAATAATAGACCGTGATGCAGTAATTCGTGTTCATCCTTACGCTTCGATTACAAAAAGACAATTAGGTGAAGAGTTGAGCGACTTCGAAAATCTCACAAGCGCTATTGCCTTTTCGGATGATGGTAAGGGTGTTCAAAGCGAGGCTTTGATGAAGCAGGCAATGATAAATGCCAAATCACTTGGCAAGATGATTGTCGCCCATTGCGAAGAGAACAGTCTTTTAAAAGGCGGTTACATCCACGATGGCGAGTATGCGAGACTTCACAACCACAAAGGTATTTGCAGCGAAAGTGAGTGGAAGCCGATTGAGAGAGATTTGAAATTGGCAGAGGAAACGGGCTGTGCTTACCACGTTTGCCACATTTCCTCCAAGGAAAGTGTCGAACTGATACGACAGGCTAAAAAACGTGGTGTGAATGTCACTTGCGAAACCGCTCCCCACTATTTAGTGCTTTGTGATATGGACTTAAAGGAAGAGGGAAGATTTAAAATGAATCCGCCACTTCGAAGTGAGGAGGACAAGCAAGCTTTAATAAACGGCATAAAAGATGGCACAATAGATATGATAGCTACCGACCACGCACCGCACTCCAAAGAGGAAAAGTCAAAAGGGCTTGAGAAAAGCGCTATGGGAATTGTCGGTATAGAAACCGCATTTTCGGTGATGTACACACATCTTGTTAAAAAAGGCATCATTTCGCTCGAAAAATTAGTAGAGCTTATGAGTATAAATCCACGAAAACGCTTTAATTTGCCTGTCGGCGATGATGTCTGCGTTTTCGATTTGGAAAAGGAGTACATCGTAAATCCCGATGAATTCTTATCCCTCGGAAAAGCGACACCCTTTGAAAACGAAAAGCTATCGGGTGTCTGCAGACTTACGGTATGTGATAATAAAACAGTTTATAGTGAATAATTAACGGAGGAAATAAATTATGGCAAAAAGAACAGACTTAAAGAAAATTTTGATTATCGGCTCAGGCCCTATAGTTATCGGTCAAGCAGCCGAATTTGATTACGCCGGTACACAGGCGTGTTTGGCACTTAAAGAGGAGGGCTATGAGGTTGTGCTTTGCAACTCTAACCCTGCTACAATTATGACCGACACTACCATTGCCGACAAGGTATATATGGAGCCTTTGACTCTTGAATACATCGCAAAAATCCTCCGTTATGAGCGCCCCGATGCAATTTTACCGGGTATCGGCGGACAAACAGGTCTAAACCTTGCAATGCAGCTCGAAGAAAAGGGCATTTTAAAAGAATGTGGAGTAGAACTCTTAGGCACAAGCAAAGAAAGTATCGAAAGAGCCGAGGACAGAGAGCTTTTTAAAGAGCTTTGCATTTCGATAGGAGAGCCTACCATTCCTTCCGAAATCACATACAGCATTGAAGAAGCAAAAGAAGCTGCTAAGAGAATCGGCTATCCCGTTGTGCTTCGCCCCGCCTTCACATTAGGCGGTACAGGCGGCGGCTTTGCCTACAATGAGCAGGAGCTTATCGATGTTGGTCTAAACGCATTTAAGCTCTCTCCCGTACACCAGGTACTCATCGAAAAGAGCGTAAAGGGCTACAAGGAAATTGAGTTTGAGGTTATGCGTGATTCAACAGGACACGCAATCACCATTTGCGGTATGGAAAACATCGACCCTGTCGGCGTTCATACCGGCGACTCCTTGGTTGTAGCTCCGATTATGACACTTTCTGACCACGACCTTAAAATGCTTAACGACAGCGCAATAAAGCTTATCAGCGAGCTTAAAATCGAGGGCGGATGTAACGTTCAGTTTGCACTAAACCCCGAAAGCAGTGAATATTATCTTATTGAAGTAAACCCCAGAGTTTCCCGTTCCTCTGCTTTAGCTTCAAAGGCAAGCGGATACCCGATTGCTCGTGTTACCGCAAAAATTGCAGTAGGTATGGCACTCGAGGATATCGCCATTGCAAACACAACTGCCGCTTTTGAGCCGGCACTTGATTATGTAATCGCAAAACTTCCCCGTTTCCCCTTTGACAAATTCAGTCAGGCTACAAACACTCTCGGTACACAGATGAAGGCAACGGGCGAGGTTATGGGTATCGGCTCTAATCTTGAAGAGTGTCTTTTAAAGTCTGTTCGTTCATTGGAAATCGGTGCTTATCACTTCTATTTACCGAAGTTTGATGGAAAATCAAAGGAATATTTGTTTGATTATATTTCTGAATTTAAGGATGATAACATCTTTGCAATAGCCGAGCTTATGAGACTGGGCGTTGATACAAAGACTCTCCACGAAAAAACACAAATCACCGAATATTTCCTGACAGCTCTCGAAAACATTGTTAAAATGGAAACCACACTAAAGGAAAATGTAAACAACACTGATGTTTTAATGACTGCTAAAACTATGGGCTTTAGTGATAAATTTATTGCTCGTTTGTGGAATACAACAGAGCTCAACATTTACAACAAAAGAAAAGAAGCTAAAATTTTACCCGTTTACAAAATGGTTGATACCTGCCATACAAACGCATATATCCCCTACTTCTATTCAAGCTACCAGGGTCAAAATGACTCTATTGTTACAAATAAAAAGAAAATTATTGTTTTAGGTGCGGGACCTATCCGTATCGGTCAGGGTGTTGAGTTTGACTATTCAACTGTTCACGCTGTTACCACGATTAAAAAATCAGGATATGAAGCTATCATTATAAACAACAACCCCGAAACCGTTTCTACCGACTATCCCTGTAGTGACAAGCTCTACTTTGAGCCTCTTACCACAGAGGATGTAATGAACATCAGCGACTTTGAAAAGCCCGAAGGTGTTATCGCATCTTTAGGCGGTCAGACTGCAATTAACCTTGCAGAACCTCTCCGTGACAGAGGTGTCAAGATTATCGGTACTGACTGTGATGCTATTGAGCGTGCTGAAAACAGAGACAGCTTTGAAAAGGTATTAAAATCACTCAATATTCCCCAACCTCAAGGTCAGGCTGTTACAAATATTGAAGCAGGCGTTAAGGCGGCTGCCGAAATCGGTTATCCTGTGCTTGTTCGCCCCTCCTTCGTTTTAGGCGGACGGGCCATGCAGATAGTTGCCGATGAAGCACAGCTTCGCAACTACCTCAAAACTGCGGTTGAAATTGATGAGGACAAGCCTGTTTTGGTTGACAAATACATCCAAGGTAAAGAGGTTGAAATTGATGCCATTTGCGATGGACTTGATGTATTTGTTCCCGGCATTATGGAGCTCGTTGAGCGCACAGGTATTCACTCGGGCGACTCTATAAGCGTTTACCCGACCTTCAGCATTTCGGACAAGGTAAAGGGTATTATTCTCCAATACGCTAAAAAATTGGGTCTTGGTATCGGCATTGTCGGCCTTTACAATATACAATTCATCGTTGACAAGGATGATAACGTATTCATCATCGAGGTTAACCCCCGTTCTTCAAGAACTGTTCCCTTCCTCTCAAAAGCTACAGGCTACTCGCTTGCAGATATTGCAACCGAGGTAATCTTGGGCAAGAGTCTCAAGGAACAGGGTATATTCAATGTTTACCCCGAAGAGAAAAACCGCTACTATGTAAAAGCTCCTGTATTCTCATTTAACAAAATCAGAGGACTTGATGCATATCTGTCCCCCGAAATGAAATCTACCGGTGAAGCAATAGGCTATGATGACAAACTCAACCGTGCGCTTTATAAGGCACTTCAAGCCTCGGGTATGAAGCTTCAAAATTACGGAACCGTGCTTGTTACTATTGCTGACTGCGACAAGGCAGAGGCTCTGCCCTTAATTAAGCGCTTCTACAATTTAGGCTTTAACATTGAAGCAACCGCCGGTACCGCTAAATTCTTAAAGGAAAACGGTATTCGCACACACGTTCTCGGTAAAATCGGCGAAGGCAGTGAAGAAATTCCCGATGCCATCCGCCAAGGTCATATCGCTTATGTTATCAACACAAGGGATATAAACTCGGTAGGTCCTAACTCGGACGGTCACCAGATAAGAACACTTGCAACCGATAACAACGTGACTATATTCACAGCGCTTGATACCGTTCGAGTATTGCTCGATGTTTTAGAGGAAACAACTATTACAATTTCTACTATCGATGCTTAATGTATATGAAATTTCCTTTTTGCCTCCCTTGCCATAAAGGGAGGTGGCTTTGCCACAGGCAAAGTCGGAGGGATTTTAATTCTGAATTAGGAATTTGGAATTAAAAAAAGGAGAGAATTATGACTCAAGGAATTTATAAAATTTTATCTAACACTCCTTTGACTCCTCTCATTTACAAAATGGAGTTGGAGGGCGATACCTCGGCGCTTACACGCTCGGGACAGTTCGTCAACATCAAAATTGAAGGTCAGTTTTTACGCCGACCGATTTCGGTTTGCGACTTTTCTGACAACAAGCTGACACTCATTTACAAGGTTGTCGGTGTCGGCACTGAAATTATGGCTAAAATGACTATTGGTGATACCCTCGACGTTTTAGTCGGTCTCGGTAATGGCTTTTGCGATGAAAAATCAGGCGAAAACCCTGTTTTAATCGGAGGCGGTGTTGGTGTTCCGCCCCTTTACAACCTTTGCAAAAGACTCGTTTCAAGCGGAAAAAAGGTAAGCGTTATTTTGGGCTTTAACACAAAGAGCGAAATCTTTTACGAGGATGAATTTAAAGCTCTCGGTGCAAAGGTTTATGTTGCGACTGCCGATGGCAGCAGTGGCACAAAAGGCTTTGTAACCGATGTTTTAAAGGATATTGATTACGATTATTTCTACACCTGCGGACCGGAACCGATGTTCAAAGCAATAGAAAATATTGCCAAAACCTCCGGACAGTATAGCTTTGAAGAAAGAATGGGCTGTGGCTTTGGTGCGTGTATGGGCTGCAGCTGTAAAACAAAGTACGGAAACAAGCGCATTTGCAAGGATGGTCCTGTACTTGAAAGGGAGGAAATAATATGGTAAACACAAAAGTCAACCTTTGCGGTATAGATATAGACAACCCTGTTATTCCCGCCAGTGGTACCTTTGGCTTTGGCTACGAATTTGCCGAGCTTTACGATATAAACTGTCTTGGCACATTTTCCTTTAAGGGCACAACAAAAGACGCCCGTTTCGGAAACCCGACTCCACGTATTGCCGAAACACCGAGCGGTATGCTCAATTCGGTAGGACTTCAAAACCCCGGTGTAGAAAAGGTAATAAACGAGGAGTTGCCAAAGCTCAAAAAATGCTTTCACAAGAAGGTTATGGCTAATGTGAGCGGTTTTGCGGTTGAGGATTATGCTTATACCTGCGAAATGTTAGACTGTGAGGAGCAAATCGGATGGTTTGAGGTAAATATTTCCTGTCCTAATGTTCACGGCGGCGGTTTGGCGTTTGGCACAAGTGCAAAAAATGCAGAAGCTGTGACAAAGGCCGTAAAAAAGGTTACTACAAAGCCGGTATTTATAAAGCTTTCCCCAAATGTTACCGATATTACCGAAATTGCACGTGCTTGTGAAAGTGCGGGAGCGGATGGTGTCAGCCTTATAAACACACTTCTCGGTATGAGAATTGACCTTAATAAAAGAAAACCGATTTTAGCCAACACAATGGGTGGTTTTTCGGGACCTGCAATAAAGCCTGTAGCACTTAGAATGGTTTATCAGGTTTATAACGCAGTAAAAATCCCGATTATCGGTATGGGCGGTATTGCTACTGCCGAGGATGTAATCGAAATGATGTTGGCAGGTGCTACAGCAGTACAAGTAGGTGCTCAAAACCTTGTAGAACCCTTTGCTTGTAAAAACATTATTGATGATTTACCGCAAGTTATGGAAAAATACAAAATCAACAGTTTAACTGAAATTATAGGAGGCGCTCACAATGGGTAAGGACGTAATTATTGCTTGTGATTTTGCAAGCAGAGAACAAACACTTGAATTTTTGGATAAATTCACAGGCAAAAAGCCCTTTGTAAAAATCGGTATGGAGCTTTTTTATGCTGAAGGTCCGCAAATCGTTAAGGATTTAAAGGCAAGAGGTCACAAAATATTCCTCGATTTAAAGCTTCACGATATTCCGAATACTGTTAAAAAATCAATGGCGGTTTTATCCCGACTTGATGTAGATATGACCAACCTTCACGCTGCAGGCACAATTTCTATGATGGAAGCCGCTCTCGAGGGACTCACTCGGCCCGATGGTACAAGACCGCTTCTTATTGCGGTAACACAGCTCACCTCAACCGACCAAGTTCGTATGGAAAATGATCTGCTCATTAAAGAGCCTATCGACCAAGTTGTAATGCACTATGCACACAACGCAAGCAAGGCAGGTCTTGACGGTGTTGTTTGTTCACCCTTGGAAGCCGGCAAGGTTCACGAAAGATGCGGCGAAAACTTCTTGACAGTAACACCCGGCGTTCGTTTTGCAGATGGTGACATCGGCGACCAAAAGAGAGTTATGACTCCCGCCGAAGCTAAAAAAATCGGCAGCGACTACATAGTAGTAGGCCGTCCCATTACAGCAGCCGCCGACCCCGTAGCCGCATACGAAAGATGCTGTGAGGAATTTATAGGATAATTTCCCCACAATGAAAAACGAATAATGAAGAATGAAAAATTATTGTGTTTTCGGCAAGCCGAAAACGTATATATTAGTGCCGTTTGCGGCACACCGAAATTATTCATTATTCATCATTCATCATTCATTATTCGCTATTTTTAACAAGGAGATTTAACAATGGAAGGATATAAAAGAGAGTTTATACAGTTTTTAGAAAGTGCCGGTGTTTTAAAATTCGGTGATTTCATCGCAAAATCCGGCAGAAAAATCCCCTATTTTATAAATGCCGGCGACATTAAAACAGGCGAACAAATTTGCAAGCTTGGCGAATTTTATGCCAAAGCATATTTCGAAAAGGTAGGAAACAAAAAGGCGGTGCTTTACGGTCCTGCTTATAAGGGTATCCCGATTGCAGTATCAGTAGCGGTAGCTCTTGCTAAAAACGGACTTGATGTGCCCTTTTTCTTCAACAGAAAAGAGGAAAAGGACCACGGTGAAGGCGGTGTTTTTGTAGGCTACAAGCCAACAGCCGGCGAAGAAATCGTTATCGTTGAGGACGTAATCACCGCAGGAACTGCTATCAGAGAGAGTATGGAAAACCTTTCACATTTGGAGGGTACAAAGGTTGCCGCTTGCTTTGTAATGGTTGACCGCAAGGAAAAGGGAAAAACCGAAAAGAGTGCTATGGCAGAGGTTGGCGAGGAATTTGGCTTCCCCGTTTATTCGGTAGTTGATGTTTATGACATTATCGAATACCTTGAAGAAGATGAAAAAAACAGAGAAAACGTAGAAAGAATTAAGAATTATCTTAAAATAAACGGTGCAAAGGAGTAATTCCTTATGAGAAGCTTGATTGATATTTTAGAGCTTACAACAGAAGAATTAGAGGAGCTTTTGGCAGTCGCCGATGATATTATCGAAAACCCTCAAAAATATGCCCACAAATGTGAGGGCAAAAAATTAGCCACCCTCTTTTTTGAGCCTTCGACCAGAACAAGGCTCAGCTTTGAAGCGGCTATGTATGAATTGGGCGGAAATGTTTTAGGCTTTTCTGCCGCAAACAATTCCTCTGCCGCAAAGGGCGAAAGTGTAGCAGATACCGCAAAAACCGTTTCCTGTTATGCTGATATTATTGCCATGCGCCACCCGAAAGAGGGCGCTCCTTTGGTAGCAAGTATGAACGCATCTGTCCCTGTAATAAACGCAGGTGACGGCGGTCACAATCACCCGACACAGACCTTGGCAGATTTGCTCACAATTCACAGAGAAAAGGGACATTTCGACAACCTGACAGTCGGTCTTTGCGGTGACCTCAAATTCGGCAGAACGGTACACTCTTTAATCGCCGCTTTACGCAGATATAAAAATGTTAAGTTTGTACTAATTTCGCCCAACGAATTAAAGCTTCCCGATTATGTAAAGGAAAGCCTTAAAAAAGATGGAATTGAGTTTGTTGAAACCACCGATTTGGAAGGCTCAATGCCCGAGCTTGACATACTTTATATGACACGTGTTCAAAGAGAGCGCTTCTTTAACGAGGAGGAATATCTGCGCCTTAAAGACAGCTATATTCTGACTCCCGAAAAGTTAGTGGGAGCTAAAGAGGATATGTGTATTTTGCATCCGTTGCCACGTGTTAACGAAATTGCGGTTTCTATAGACAACGATAAACGTGCTTGCTACTTTAAGCAGGTGCTTTACGGCAAATATATGCGTATGGCTTTAATACTCAAGCTTTTGGAGGTAAAATAATGAATATTGATTCAATTAAAAACGGAATTGTAATCGACCATATTACCGCCGGCAGAGGTATGAAGCTTTACAAGCTTTTGAATTTGCAAAGCCTTGATTGCTCGGTGGCTCTTATAAATAATGTAGGCAGTCGCAAAATGGGCAAAAAGGATATAATAAAAATCGATGCCGAGGTAAACCTCGACACCGAAATTTTGGGTTTCGTTGACCCCGATGTTACCGTGAATATTATAAAAGACGGTAAAACGGTGGAAAAATTGCATATTGAACTGCCCGAAAAGCTGACTAATGTGCTTTGCTGTAAAAATCCCCGTTGCATTTCCTCGACCGAGCAGGAGTTGCCTCAAATTTTCACATTGGCAGACAAGGAAAATCGTGTTTATCGCTGTTTATACTGCGAAGCAAAAGCAAAATAACAAAAAGCAAAATTATCCGCCGAAGAAATTCGTGCGGATTTTTATATGCAACAAAAAAATTAAGACAGCGAGTTATTCGCTGTCTTTTTTGTCGATATATTGCTTCGCAATTCGATATATTTTACTTTGAAAAATTCGATATGTTTACCTTTCGGTGAACCCGATATGATATAAATCCCAATTCTTGTTGCTGTAAGGCAACATATCGAGCGTATAACGCATATCGAGCTTTTGCATATCGAAAATCCCGACAGGGATTTATATCGTGCAGTTGTGTCCTTTCGGACACAACTCTTTATTACATATTATTCTGAATATAATCTGTGAGGTCGCCGATAGTTTTGATGTTATCAATTTCTTCATCGGGAATTTCAACCTCAAACTCATCTTCAATAGACATTAAAAGCTCAACAACATCCAAGCTGTCAGCACCGAGGTCCTTTGCGATGTCGGTGTCCATTGTCATATCCTCTTCATCAGCGCCTAATTGCTCTGCCAAGATGCCTTTAATTTTCTCAAATACCATAATTTTTTCCTCCTGAAAGTATCGGTATTAAACTTATACTAAAATATTATTCTTATTATTGCCTTTTGTCAATAGATTTTTTCAAAAATTTACATTTATTCAGAGAAAATTTTATATTACATATAAAAAATCTTGAAAATTTTCTTTCCTTACCTTATAATATATAGGAATATGCAATTATGAAAGGTGCTATTACTTATGGCAAAAGAAAAACTTGTTAAATCTATTACCTCTATGGATGAGGATTTTGCTAAATGGTACACAGATGTCTGTATCAAGGCAGAGCTTATTGACTATGCTTCTGTAAAAGGCTGTATGATTATCCGCCCTTACGGTTATGCTATATGGGAAAATATCCAAAAAGAAATGGACTCTCGCTTTAAGGCTACAGGACACGAAAACGTATATATGCCCCTCTTTATTCCTGAAAGTCTTTTACAAAAGGAAAAGGACCACGTTGAAGGCTTTGCTCCCGAGGTGGCTTGGGTAACCCACGGCGGTAATGATGAGTTAGAGGAAAGAATGTGCGTTCGCCCGACCTCCGAAACTCTTTTCTGTGACCACTACAAAAATATTGTTCACTCCTACCGTGATTTACCGAAGCTTTATAACCAATGGTGTAATGTTGTGCGTTGGGAGAAAACCACACGACCCTTCCTTCGTTCACGTGAATTTTTGTGGCAGGAGGGCCACACTCTCCACGCAACAAAGGAAGAAGCAGTAGCTGAAACTATCCAAATGCTTAATGTTTATGCAGAATTTTGCGAAAATGTTTTGGCAATGCCGGTCGTAAAGGGTGTAAAAACCGAAAAAGAGCGCTTTGCCGGCGCAGAGGACACCTACACAATCGAAGCTCTTATGCACGATGGTAAGGCTTTACAAAGCGGTACCTCGCACTATTTCGGTGATGGTTTTGCAAAGGCCTTTGACATTACATATACCGACAAAAACAACAATATTGTTCATCCCTTCCAGACCTCCTGGGGTACAACAACACGCCTTATCGGCGCACTTATTATGACTCACGGTGATGACAGCGGTTTGGTGCTTCCTCCGGTTGTGGCTCCCATTCAAACCGTAATAGTTCCGATTGCAAGTCATAAAGAGGGTGTTTTGGACAAGGCACGCCAGGTCTATGATACAATTAAATCGGTCTGCAGGGCAAAGCTTGATGACAGCGACCAGTCACCCGGTTGGAAGTTTGCAGAATACGAAATGAAGGGTGTGCCTCTTCGAATTGAGCTTGGCCCTCGTGATATTGAAAATAATGTCTGCGTTGTGGTTCGCCGTGACAGCGGTGAAAAGATTACTGTATCTCTCAGCGAGCTCGAAACCAAAATCCCCGAGCTTTTAAAGGCTGTTCACGATGGACTTTACAATAAGGCTTTAGAGCGCAGAGCAGAAATGACCTATGATGCACATAATCTTGATGAAATGAAGGAAATCGCCGATACAAAGCCCGGATTTATCCGTGCTATGTGGTGCGGCGAGCGAGAGTGCGAGGATAAGCTCAAGGAAATTGCCGGTGTCACCTCACGTTGTGCTCCCTTTGAGCAGGAGGAAATTGCCGACACCTGCGTTTGCTGTGGCAAAAAAGCAAAATCTATGCTCTATTGGGGTAAAGCATACTAATATGCTCCGATAAATTTAATACACATTATATATAATATAAGGCGAAAATTGCAAAATTTTCGCTTTATTTTTTTATATACGAAAATTTTTGAAAAAAACGCAAAAAATATTAAAATTTAGGCTTGACTATTGACAAATTTTAGTATATAATTGTAAATTACTAATGATGATGGGTTAATATGCGCTTATTGTAAATTTGACCGTGTTTTTTGTCGAATTTTAATTGCACAATATCTATTGTCTTTTATTGCTATAAGGCACTAAATATGCCGAAATTCTATAGAGGAGTGATTGTAAACCTATGAAGTCAACTTCAATGGTAAAGCCCGTTAAATTGGGCAACAACACACGTATGACTTTTTCTAAAATCAATGAAGTTATCGATATGCCTAACCTCATTGAAATTCAAAAGGATTCATACAAATGGTTTGTTGAAGAAGGTTTGAAGGAAGTTTTCAGAGAAATGTCTGCAATTACCGACTACAGCGGTAATTTACAGCTAAGCTTCATTGATTACCGTCTGGATGACAAGCCTAAATACGATGTTACCGAGTGCAAAGCAAGAGATACTACTTACGCTGCACCCTTGCGTGTAACCGCACGTCTTGTAAACAACGAGACAGGCGAAATCAAAGAAAGCGAAGTTTCAATGGGCGATTTCCCGCTTATGACCGAATCAGGTACATTTGTTATCAACGGTGCAGAGCGTGCAATCGTTTCACAGTTGGTTCGTTCTCCCGGTGCTTATTTCGCAGAAAAAGCTGATGAAAAGACCGGTAAACGCCTTTTCTCCTCTACCATCATTCCTAACCGTGGTGCGTGGCTTGAATATGAAACATCTGTATCCGATGTTTTATATGTTCGTATAGATAAAAACCGTAAACTCCCCTTAACCACCCTTGTTCGTGCTTTGGGACTTGGTACCGATAGCCAAATTCACGAGGTTTTCGGTGAGGATGAACGCCTCAGCGCTACCTTGGATGCCGATGATACAAAATCAGTTGAAGAAGCACTTGTTGAAGTTTATAAAAAGCTTCGCCCAAGTGAGCCTGTTACAATCGAAGGTGCTCAAAGTTATTTAGCGCAATTATTCTTCGACCCTCACCGCTATGACATTTCACGTGTCGGTAGATACAAATACAATAAAAAGTTGAGCCTTGCTCCCCGTTTGAGTGGAGCTACCTTGTCACGCCCTGTAATCGACCCCTTAACAGGTGAGATTTTAGCAGATAAGGACACCACTCTCACTAAAGAGATGGCTGAAGAAATCGAAAGAAAGGGTGTAAACACAGCTTACATCACCGTTTCTGATTTTGAAGGCAACATCAGCGAGGTAAAGGTTCTTTCAAACGGTATGGTTAACCTTTGCGACTTTGTTGATTTTACAGCAGAAGAGTTGGCAGAGCTTGATTATCTCGGTATCAACGAAAAGGTTTCTTTCAACGCATTGAGAGAAATTCTCGAGGCTAACACCGATAAAGAGGACATCAAAAACGCACTTTTAGAACGTGCCGATGACCTTATCCCCAAGAGCATTACAGTTGATGACATTTTCGCAACCGTAAGCTATTTCTTGGGTCTTCCTCATAATGTCGGCTCGGTTGACGACATTGACCACTTGGGCAACCGCCGTATCCGCTCTGTAGGAGAGCTTTTACAGAACCAATTCCGTATCGGTATTTCACGTATGGAGCGTGTTGTTCGTGAAAAGATGACCTTGCAGGCTCAAGACCCCGACAACATCACACCGCAGTCTCTTATCAATATCCGCCCTGTAGTAGCGGCTATTAAAGAGTTTTTCGGTTCTTCGCCCCTTTCACAATTTATGGACCAAACAAATCCGCTTTCCGAGCTTACTCACAAACGCCGTTTGTCAGCGCTTGGACCCGGTGGTTTGTCAAGAGACCGTGCTTCCTTCGAGGTTCGTGACGTTCACTACACACACTATGGTCGTATGTGTCCTATCGAAACACCTGAAGGTCCTAACATCGGTCTTATCTCCTATCTTGCAACCTTTGCAAAGATTAACAAATACGGCTTTATCGAAACTCCTTTCCGCAAGGTTGAAAACGGCAAGGTATTAGATGAAGTTAAATATATGACTGCTGACGAAGAAGATGATTACATCGTAGCTCAGGCTAATGAACCTTTGGATAAAGACGGCTATTTCCTCAACAAAAAGGTAAACACCCGTTTCCGTGAAGGTTTCCAAGAAGTTGAAGCTTCTAAGGCTGAGTATATGGACGTATCTCCTAAAATGGTAGTTTCTGTTGCTACTGCTATGATTCCCTTCCTTGAGAACGATGATACA
>JAZNWW010000014.1:0-5963 GCA_045593535.1 Acutalibacteraceae bacterium | reverse complement strand
GAGTGACAGGACTTGAACCTGCGGCCTCTACCACCCCAAGGTAGCGCGCTACCAATCTGCGCCACACCCAGATATATTTTTTTAAAATAAAAAGAGATATGTCAAGTTGTTCTTACCTTCCGCGCGCTACGCTGACACTTGAAACAAAAGTCGCACTGCTCATTGCCCATCGCATTGCTCCTGTTTCTGCGCCTTTGCTGTTCTCCCTTCATCTGCCACCGGCAGCGGTCGAACGCAAACTACCAATCTGCGCCACACCCAGATATTGAAGTAATAAGTAATAAGAACCTGACCCACCAACACAATTAAAATTGTGGCTGGGTGCCCCAGTACCTTGTTACTCGCTTTGCTCGTAATATGTGAATAGGTAAGAGGTAATGGTGAAAAACCAACAATTACCCGAACAAGTGATATTATACCACAAATATTTTGTTTGTCAACAAAAAAATGCGCGAAATTCGCAAAAAAATGAGCCGATAAAAACTATCGGCTCTTAAAAAACATAAATTAGTCAGCAAAGCCGGATTCAACTAATGCTACAAGACCGTCAAGCGCTTCTTTTTCATCAGAACCATCAACAATGATTTTGATTGTAGTACCGCCGACAATACCGAGAGAAAGAACGCCCAAAAGACTTTTAGCATTTACTTTTCTTTCATCCTTTTCTACCCAGATTGAAGACTTAAATTCATTAGCCTTTTGGATAAAGAAGGTAGCGGGACGAGCATGAAGACCAACTTGATTTTGAATTACAACATCTTTAACGCACATATTTTATTCTCCTTATACGATAGGTTGTACACTGTCTAACATTTTATGATATTATTATACCACATTTAATGTGTAAGTCAATTATTTGTTAAAAACTTCTAATATTTATCCAACAATCCGCATTTTTACAGGGTCGGTATTTGTGCAAGTTTAATAGTTTTATTTTTTACAATTTGTTGTCATAATATTTTTGAAGGAGTTTTTTATCGTTTTTAGAGAGCTCTTCCTCTTTGAGCATATCAGGCCGCCGCTCCAACGTAGTCAGAATGGACTGTACACGTCTCCAATCATTTATTCGTGCGTGATTTCCCGAAAGTAAAACCTCGGGTACTTCCTTCTCGTTCCAGACAGCCGGCTTTGTATATTGCGGATATTCGAGAAGCCCCGCAAAATGACTTTCTTCTTCGAAACAGATGTCATCCGACAAAACACCCGGCAACATTCTGCAAACCGCATCTGCCACAACCAAAGCGGGCAATTCGCCGCCGGTAAGCACATAGTCGCCGATTGAAAGCTCTTCATCTACAATTTCATCAATTACACGCTGGTCAATACCCTCATAATGACCACAAAGAAGTACTACTCGATTGAACTTTGAAAGTTCGACCGCTTTTTCTTGTGTGAAAGTTTTGCCTTTTGGCGACATATATATAAGATGTGGCTTTTCTTCACCCTCGTTATAGAGGCTTTTATACGCATTATAAATAGGGGAGGCTGCTATTATCATACCCATACCGCCACCATATGGAGTATCATCAACCTTGTTGTGCTTGTTGCCCGAAAAATCACGTATATTGGTGCAAACAATTTCCACCTTTCCCGCCTTTTGTGCACGACCGATGATACTTTCTTTCATAACGGTATCACACATTTCGGGGAAGAGGGTTAAAATATCAATTTTCATCATCAAAAATTCCCTTCAAAGGTCTGATTACTGCTTTTTCGTTGTTTATATCAACCGATACGATGACATCATCTATAGCCGGAACTAAATATTCCTTATCATCTTTTTTGATATGCCAAACATCATTGGCACCCGTTTGTGAGACATCGCACAATTTGCCTAAAAGCTCATTTGTATCAGCATCAAAAACCGAGCAGCCGATTAGGTCGCTGATAAAATATCTGCCCTTTGGAAGCTTTACATCATTTCTGTCAATATATATTACCTTGTTACGAAGAGCTTCGGCTTTTTCGATTGTGTCAACATCTTTAAATCCAACCAGCACTACGTTTCCGTGCGGTGTGACCGATGTGACTTTAAGACTGTTTTCGCCAAGACTGTCCAAATAAAAGGTTTTGAAGTTTTTAAGAAATTCTCCGTTATCGCTCCAAGCCTGGACACGTACCATACCTTTGATACCGTGTGTGCCGACAATTTTTCCTGTTTCTAAATATTTTTTCAAAAAGATATTCCCCCAAAGGATTTTTTAATATTTTAACACAAAAAAATCCATTTTTCAAGGAATAGAAAAAACCGAGCTGCTTTTTCGAAAAGTGTTGACTTTTTCTGCCTATCGGTGTAAAATTATGACAGTAAAACAAAGGGGAAATCACAATGACTATGATGAGAAAAAATCAGTCATCAAGATACCTTAGTTCAAGTCGCCCTAAAGGCTGTTAAAAGTGTGAAATTAGTCCGTAAGGAAGTTTGATTTTTGTATCAAGTCCCGGCGGACTTTTGTTTTTTGAAAGGTGGCACTTGAAACACAAAGAAAACTTAAAAGGAGCAAATACATATGAAAGTAAAGGAAAACAAAATTTATAATCCCGAAATAGAATGTATGGATAGAAATTCTATTCGGGAAATTCAAAGCAAAAAGCTAATCGAGACGGTAGCACACGTTTATAAAAACGTGCCGATGTATCGAAAGAGGATGGATGATGCAGGAGTAAAGCCTGAGGATATTAAAAGTGTCGATGATTTACACCTCTTACCCTTTACTAACAAAACAGACCTACGTGATGAGTTTCCTTATGGCTTGCTTGCAGTAGATAAATCGGAAATTGTCAGAATTCAAGGCTCATCGGGAACAACCGGCAAACCGATTGTTTCGGGATATACCCAAAACGATGTTGATGTTTGGACCGAAATGGTTGCTCGTTCTCTTACTGCAGCGGGAGCAGGAAAAGATGACATTGTTCAGGTGACATACGGTTATGGTTTGTTTACCGGCGGTCTTGGTGCTCATCAGGGTGCTTCTGCTGTAGGGGCTATGGTTATTCCGATGTCAAGCGGTAATACTCAAAGACAGCTTATGATGATGCACGACCTCGGTGCCACAATGCTTTGTTGCACACCCTCTTATGCAATATTCCTCGGTGAGTCATTAAAAGAATTAGGATATGACCCAAAGGAATTTAAGCTCAAATCGGGTTGCTTTGGTGCAGAGCCCTGGACAGAGGAAATGAGAGAAAAGCTTGAAGGCTTGTTTGATATCAACGCTTATAACATCTATGGTCTTACCGAAATTGCAGGACCCGGTGTTGCGTTTGAGTGTGTTGCTAAAAACGGTATGCACGTAAATGAAGACCACGTAATTGCCGAAATTGTTGACCCCAAAACAGGTGAGCCTTTACCTTACGGTGAATTTGGTGAGCTTGTGTTTACTACTATTACAAAAACCGGTATGCCGATGATTCGTTACCGCACACACGATATCTGTAAGCTTGATGCCGAGCCTTGTTCTTGCGGAAGAACACACGTCAGAATGAGTCGTATTACAGGCAGAACAGATGATATGCTCATTATTCGTGGTGTAAACGTATTCCCGAGCCAAATTGAAGAAGTACTCCTTAGAATACCCGGTGTTTCACCTCACTATATGTTGGTTGTTGACAGAGTAAATTCTACCGACAAGCTTGAGGTTCAAGTAGAGCTCACTGATGAGATTTTCTCCGATACAGTAGCAGATATTGAAAAAATCGGTCGTAATATTGCCGAGCAAATCAAATCGGTTGTCGGAATTGCCGCAAATGTTAAGTTGGTACCACCTAAGTCTATTCCTCGTTCTGAAGGTAAAGCAAAGCGTATAATAGATAATCGTGGTTTGACAAAATAATGAAAAGGAGTTTTAAGTTATGTTGATTTCTCAAATTTCTATTTACCTTGAAAACAAAAAAGAAACCTTGCATGAGCTTACAAAGACTTTAGCGGAAAATGATATTGATATTTTGGCTTTGTCAATAGCAGATACACTTGATTTCGGTATTGTAAGAATAATAGTTAGAGAAAAAGATATTGAAAAATGTGTGGCTGCAGCTAAAAAAGATGGATATGTAGCAAAGCTTAATCATATTGTTTGTATATCGGTTAAAAACGAGTCGGGCGGTCTTTGCAAGGCTCTATCGGTTATTAAGGATAACAATCTTTCGGTTGAATATTTGTATTCGCTAAACTACATTATCGGAAACAATGCTTTGATTGCAATGCGCCTTAAGGGTGATAATCTGACAACCGAGGAAATCGTGAAAATTCTTACTGAAAATGGTATAAATTCTGTAAATCAAGAGGAAATAAATCGTTTGTAATATTTACTGTTTATTGACTTTTTATGTCAAAATTTTTGAAAATTTTTCAAATTTTTTATTGACTTGAAAAAAGAATAGTAGTATTCTATTATAGTAATTTTAGTAGGAGGTAATGAAAAATGTTTAAATCAGCTTATTTAGAGAGAGTTTATAACGATGTTGCAAAGAAAAATGCAACAGAGCCTGAATTCTTGCAAACAGTAAAAGAAGTATTGGAATCTTTGGAGCCTGTAATTGAGCAGGAGCCCAAATTCGAAAAATACGGTGTTATTGAAAGAATGGTTGAGCCCGAGCGCTTAATTTCTTTCCGTGTATCTTGGGTAGATGATAACGGCAAGGTACAGGTTAACCGTGGTTACAGAGTACAGTTCAACTCTGCTATCGGTCCTTACAAGGGCGGTATCAGACTCCATCCTTCAGTAAACGCTTCTATTATGAAGTTCCTCGGCTTCGAGCAAACCTTCAAGAACAGTCTTACCGGTCTTCCTATGGGCGGTGGTAAGGGCGGTTCTGACTTTGACCCCCGTGGCAAGAGCGAGGGCGAGGTTATGCGCTTCTGCCAAAGCTTTATGACAGAGCTTTCAAAGCACATCGGCCCTGACACAGACGTTCCTGCAGGTGACATCGGTGTTGGTGCTCGTGAGGTTGGCTTTATGTACGGTCAATACAAGAGACTTCGCAACGAATTTACCGGCGTTCTTACAGGTAAAGGTCTTTCATTTGGAGGTTCTTTAATTCGCCCTGAGGCTACCGGCTTTGGTGCAGTTTATTACACAGTAGAAATGCTCAAGTCCTTTGGTGAGGATATCAAGGGCAAAACCTTTGCTGTATCAGGTTTTGGTAATGTTGCTTGGGGTACTGTTAAAAAGGTTAATGAATTAGGCGGTAAGGTAGTTACTATCTCCGGTCCTGATGGTTACATATATGATGCAGATGGTATCTGCACCGATGAAAAGATTGATTTTATGCTCGAAATGAGAGCTTCCGGTAATGACAAGGTTAAGGACTATGCTGACAAGTTTGGTGTTCCTTACTTTGAGGGCAAGCGTCCTTGGGAGCAAAAGGTTGATATCGTTATGCCTTGCGCTACTCAAAACGAGGTTGGCATTGAGGATGCTAAAAACATCGTTGCAAATGGTGTTAAGTACTATGTAGAGGTTGCCAATATGCCTACTACTGAAGAGGCTATGACATACCTCAAAGAAAACGGTCTTGTAATTGCTCCTTCAAAAGCAGTTAATGCCGGCGGTGTTGCAGTATCAGGTTTGGAGATGAGCCAAAACTCAATGCGTTACAGCTGGACTGCTGAAGAAGTTGACGCAAAATTAAAGCAGATTATGGCTGACATTTACAAGAATTCTTATGAAGCAGCTGAAAAGTACGGTATGAAGGGCGACCTCGTTGCAGGTGCTAATATCGCAGGCTTTATCAAGGTAGCAGATGCTATGATTGCAGAGGGCGTTGCATACTAATCTTTAAAATCAAAAACTCTCAAGAAATTTTTCTTGAGAGTTTTTTTATTGTATAACGAAAACCACGCGATAGTCGCGTGGTTCTATAGAGGTTAACCGATGAACAAAACAAAATCCTCCATTTGTGTTAAAATAGCAATGACCTGCCAGTCAAGCAAAAGCACAAATGGAGGATTTATAAATGAAAAA
>JAZNWW010000013.1:0-2267 GCA_045593535.1 Acutalibacteraceae bacterium | reverse complement strand
GCTCGCCTGGAAAGCGAGTAGGGTGTAACAGCCTCGTGGGTTCGAGTCCCATGTCCTCCGCCAAAAATTTGAACCTGAGTGAAAAGCTCAGGTTCTTTTGTTTTCAACGGTTTCCAGTGTTTCCAATGGTTTCAGCGATTTTAAGAATTGCTTTTCAAAGGTATACAGAGGTACTCAAAGGTCGTGTGAAGGCACGAAAAATGGGGTAAAATTGGAGGAATCGTGGGGAAAATGGAGGAGCGCACATGCGATTCTGAAAATGAGCCGATTTTGTGAAGAAAAGAAAAAAAGTTTTTGCAGGTGCGAAAAGTATAAGTTATAAGGCATAGAAATAGTAGCAATAAGGATATATAATGAAGACAAATTTGAATTTGTGGAGTAGAAGATAATTTATAATGCTAAAACCCCTCAGATGATCTCGCTGAGGGGTTTTTCTATAGTGATGGGAATATTTCTGACTTTCTCATTCCTTCTACAAGTTGCTGCACTATCAACCCATATTTCTCTGGAGGCATGGGAGTGTCAGAAGTAACCCATCTAGACAATACAGAAATGATTCCGGACAAATAAAAATCTAGTTTATAAATCGTTTGTTCATCATCTAAAGATAAGTTCATTTGAGCTGCAAATAGAGGGATAAGAGACTCTTTTAGTTTAGTAGGAAATCCATTATTGAGGCTTTTGTCTAAAAGTAGTTTGAGTGTATTTTTTTTCTCAGTATTTACTTCGATAAAAAGGTCGACAAATAAATTCTCTGGATGTCTTTCGCCGATCTGGCTGATAACAGTGTTTTTTATATAGAGCAGCAAATCGTCTTCAATACAAGACAGCAAATGATGAGTATCAGTGAAGTATTGATAAAAAGTACTGCGATTGTAACCTGCGACATTGCAAATTTCAGATACTGAAATTTTGTTTATAGGTTTATTTTCAGAAAGCTTAATGAATGTGTCTATCAATGTACCACGAGTCATGGCAGTTCGTTCCGGCTGCTTTTTCATAGACCCTCCTTTATAACTAATCCAACAATCGCCTCTGTATTGATGATTGATGGGTATATGTGATGTATGGAATAATATAATCATACAACATGTGTTGGATTATTGCAAAGGAGGCTTCTAAATTATGAAGAAATCAATATTGGATTGGTGGTGTGGACAACCGTGGCTACATGCAACTTATTTTTTAGGGATCGTAATGCTCAATGTACTGATCATCAATTGGGGAACATGGGATGTACCGCAGAAATTGATGGGACTGCTTACAGTTATTCTTCCATTTCATGTTTTTGAAGAACTGACATGGCCAAATGGTTTCCAGTTTATGATGAACAAGCTGATGCAAAAATCAGATAATCCTCTGGCATATCCTGAAAACCGTTTGACCGATATGATAACAAACTTCGGAGCAGAAATACTTTTCATCGTGCTAACTTTTATCACACCGATATTAGGAAATAAGGGAGTCGTATTTGTGATTTTCTTTGGAATTGGTGAAACTTTAGTACATACAATTTTAAGTATTGTTACTTTGCGATATTACAAACCGAAGGGAAAGAAAACTTTATACTCCCCGGGACTTGTAACGGCATGGTGCATGTTGTTGGAAGTAGGTATATATGGACTGTATTGGCTGATCACATCAGATGTGTTTGTCAAAGCAGATTTATGGGGATTTGCTCTTGTAGCGTTCTTAATTATTTTTATGATTCGTTTACCTTTTATCATCTCAAACAAAATCAAGAGTACAAAGTATGCATATAGTGAAATGGGATATTTCGAAAAATATGAAAAGCGATATAATAACTAATTAAGCATACAAAATCCAATTTGTGAGAGATAAAGCATATGCCTTTTGTCAAAATATGCTATAATAAATTATAAATCAATATTGTAAGGTCTTATCTGGTCGGGCTATACACGAGCATAAGCGTGCAAGGATGATTGCGGTGAATCCGCATCGTCTTTGCACGTTTTTTGTTATAACAGAAAAGAGAGGATGGAACTATTACATGAACTTGCGACTCAACAAATGAGATCTCTAAATGTGATTGATTTAAGCAAATTGACTGAACTTCGTTAAACTAGCGAGGATGCAGTCTACGGCTGTCCCATCGCTGGCAGATACGAAATATATAATTCATAAGGCATAGAAATAGTAGCAATAAGGATGTATAATAAGGGCAAATTTGAATTTGTCACTTGGATAATCTGTCGAAAGACTTGATTATATATATTATTTATTTAAGGAGATTGCTTTTTGAGAAA
>JAZNWW010000012.1:0-16544 GCA_045593535.1 Acutalibacteraceae bacterium | reverse complement strand
CTGACTTTGAGTTTCTCTTCCCGTTTGGTTGGGGCGAACTTTGGGGCGTTGCCGACAGAACGGATTACGACCTTTCACAGCACAGCGAACATTCAGGTGAGTCAATGGAGTACTTTGACCCCGAAACAAATGAAAAATATATTCCTTATGTTATTGAGCCCTCACTTGGCGCTGACCGTGTACTTTTGGCATTCCTTTGCAATGCTTATGATGAAGAAACAGATGAAAAGGGCGATACACGTGTTGTAATGCACTTCCACCCTGCTCTAGCCCCCTTTAAAGCAGCTGTACTCCCTCTTTCCAAAAAACTTTCGGAAAAAGCAAATGAAATATATACCGACCTCTCAAAATACTTCAATGTTGATTATGATGATGCAGGCTCTATTGGTAAACGTTATCGCAGAGAGGATGAAATTGGCACTCCGATTTGTATCACATACGACTTTGATTCATTAGAGGATAATTGCGTTACAGTACGTGATCGAGATACAATGGAACAAAAACGTATTCCTATTAGTGAGCTTAAGGAATATATCGAAAAGGCCATTGAATTTTAATCGGTTTTTGCTACAACGTTTTTAAGGAGAAATAAAAGTTATGACAGATATTTTGGTTATGGTTGCAACCCTGCTCGGCGGGCTTGCCTTCTTCCTTTATGGTATGAACACCTTATCAAACGGTCTTGAACAGGTTTCGGGCGGCGGTCTTGAGCGAACAATGAAAAAGGTAACCTCCAACGATTTTACAGGATTCTTTCTTGGTGCCGGTGTTACGGTCGCTATTCAATCCTCTTCTGCCCTTACGGTTATGCTTGTTGGACTTGTGAACTCGGGTATTCTTGATTTCAGCAATACCTTTGGCATGATTATGGGCTCAAACGTTGGTACAACACTTACGGCTTGGATATTAAGTCTTGCCGGTATAAGCGGTGACAACTTCTTTTTAACTCTCCTACAACCGATGACCTTTGCACCTATATTGGCATTTATCGGCATTGTAATGCGAATGCTTTCAAAAAGCCAGAAAAAACAAAATTTAGGTACAATTTTCATTGGTTTTGCAATTCTTATGTTCGGTATGGATTTAATGAGTACCTCTATGAAATCAGTACGTACCCTCCCGGGTTTCGACAGCTTTTTGCTGACTCTTAAAAGTCCGATTGCAGCACTGCTTATTTCGACTTTATTCACAGGTGTTATTCAGTCATCGGCTGCTACAATCGGTATTGTTCAAGCATTGGCACTTTCGGGCGGAATCACATATCAAATGGCTATTCCATTGGTTTTAGGCGCAAATATCGGTACCTGTGTTACAGCTCTGATTTCTGCCATCGGCACAAACAAAAATGCAAAACGTGTTGTTGCAATGCATTTCTTTGTAAATGTTTTCGGCTCGGTGCTTTGTATGGTTATTCTTTATATTCTCAAAGCATTTGGTCTTTCGATTTTATCAAGTGAAATCGCTATGGTTGGTGTAGCCATTGTTCATACACTTTTCAATCTCGTCAACACAATAATTCTTCTCCCAATCAAAAAGCTTCTTATTGCTTTCTGCAAAAAGATTGTCCCCGATAAACAGGACGAAAAAAAGCATACCGTTTTCTTGGACGAGCGTTTGTTTAACAATTCCGCACTTGCAATTGATGAGTGTCACAGACTTACCTGTGAAATGGCAAATTACACTAAAGAATCTATATACAGGGCCATTCATTCAATCACCGAATTTTCTGATGATGATGTCGAATTTATTAGGGAAAAAGAAAACCTTATCGATAAATACGAGGACAAGCTCGGTACATATTTGGTAAGACTTAGTAACAACGAGCTAAGCGAAGCATCATCGCATAAGGTTGCACGTATGCTTCATAGTATCGGTGACTTTGAGCGTATTGCTGACCACGCACTCAATATCTGCAAATTAGCAGAAGAAATGCACACCAAAAACATCGCTTTCTCTGAAAAAGCAACCAAAGAAATGGCGGTTGTAACTGACGCCATTAAGGAAATTCTTGAAAACGCTACCCTTTCATTTATAAACGATGATGCCCAAGTTGCGTCGTTGGTTGAGCCGTTAGAGCAGGTTATTGATAATCTACAAAAACGCTTAAAAGCAAAACATATTTTGAGACTTCAAAATAACGAATGTACAATAGAACTCGGTTTTATTTTCACCGATTTGCTCACTAACTTTGAGCGTGTTTCCGACCATTGCTCTAATATTGCAGTTTACACGATGCAGCTTCCTACGGATATGCTGGATGCCCACAAGTATCTGCATAAGATAAAGACTGCTGCAACAGGCGAATTTGTTGATAACTACAATATGTACGAAGAAAAATACAAAATCTAAAAAATTTTAGACCGTCTCCTTGGCGGTCTAAAATTTTTCAAGAATATTCATACTTTGTAAATATTTAACTGTTATACTAATTATAATAGTAAGGAAATATGAAAGGTGCGATGCTTAATTTATGTTAAAATTAAAAAATATTACAAAAACCTATATCACAGGAGACACCTCGGTTGAGGCACTAAAGTGTGTCAGTCTTGAATTTCGTGAAAACGAATTTGTTTCTATTCTCGGTCAGTCGGGCTGTGGAAAAACAACCCTTTTAAATATTATAGGCGGTCTTGACCGCTATACCGACGGCGACTTAATTATCGGCGGTAAATCAACAAAGCTATTTAAAGACGCTGATTGGGATGCCTACAGAAATCATTCTATAGGATTTATTTTCCAAAGCTACAACTTAATTCCGCATCAATCCGTTCTTTCAAATGTTGAATTAGCCCTCACTCTTTCGGGTGTTTCAAAACAAGAACGTCGCAAAAGAGCTATTGAAGCTCTTGAAAAAGTAGGGCTTTCCGACCAAATTCATAAAAAACCCAATCAAATGTCGGGCGGACAAATGCAAAGAGTTGCTATTGCCAGAGCGCTTATAAACAACCCTGACATACTTTTAGCCGACGAGCCGACAGGTGCACTTGACAGCGAAACCTCGCTTCAAATCATGGCACTTTTGAAAGAAATTGCCCGTGATCGACTTGTAATCATGGTAACCCATAATCCAGAACTTGCCGATGAATACTCCACTAGAATTATTAAGCTTTTAGATGGCAAGGTTATCGATGACACTTCACCTTACGAAACAGAGGAGATTGTCGAAGAGGTCAAAAAAGAAAAGAAAAAGAAAAGAGCTAAAAATTACAAAACCTCAATGTCTTTTTTCACCGCACTTTCGCTTTCTCTTAATAACCTGATGACCAAAAAAACCCGCACAATTCTCACCTCTTTTGCAGGGTCTATAGGAATTATCGGCATTGCACTTATTCTTTCTCTGTCAAGCGGTGTAAACGCATATATCGAAAAAGTCGAGCGTGAAACCCTTTCGAGTTATCCCATAACAATTGAGCAAGCAGGTATGGATATGTCAAGTCTTGCGGATGATTTGATGGAGGAAACTTCCGACAAAACCGAAACGGGCGAAAATAAAATACATTCAAACAACATTATGACCGAAATGATGGAAAGTATGATAAACGGTATTTCAATAAATAATCTTGAAGCATTTAAAACACACATTGAAAATACCGATAGCTTTAAAGAGTTTTCTTCCGAGATTGAATATGGCTACAAAACACCTTTAAATATTTATACCACTGATGGCAAGCAAATTAACCCTAACAAAATATTTTCAAATATGTACAGTGCTATGGGTATGGGCGATATAAATACCGAGCAAATGCCAATGATGAATACAGAGGTTTGGCGCCAGCTTTTCAGCGATGAAAAGCTTTTAAATGAGCAGTACGAAAAGGTTTCCGGTCATTTGCCCGAAAACGCCAACGAAGTAATTCTTATAGTCAACAAGAAAAATCAAATAAGTGACTATGCCCTTTATTCAATCGGACTTAAAGACTCCTCCGAGCTTGATGAAATGATGGAAAAAGCTATGAAGGGTGAAAAAATCGAGGCCACCGAGCAGGTAAGCTATTCTTTCGACGAGATAGTCGGTATGGAGTTTAAGCTTATGCTCAATTCGGACTATTTCCAGAAAAATGAAAACGGTACTTGGACCGATAAAACACTTGATTCACTTTATGTTAAAAAAGCGCTTGAAAAAGCTCAAACCGTTAAAATTGTAGGTATTTACCGACCATCAAAAGATGCTGTCAGTGACCAGACAAGCGGTATGATAGGCTATACAAAAGAGCTTATGGAAAATCTTATCACTGATGTCAACAACAGCGAAATTGTAAAAGCACAAAAGGAAAACCCTGAAATTGACGTCTTTACAGGTCTTCCCTTCCAAAAAGATTTTTCGGATATAACCTTTGATGAGCTTATGGGTTATATCTCAACCCTCCCTGCCGATGAGCAAGGCGAATATACCGCATATATTGGCGAGCTCTCAAAAAGCGGTATGTCAGAGGAAGAAATCGCAAAGCAGTTTGGAGAAATCATTTCTTCGCAAACCGATATTGCAACCTATGAAAGCAATCTTGCTCTTATGGGTGTATCCGACCTCGATAACCCTTCAATGATAAATATCTATCCAAAAGATTTTGAGGCAAAGGATGAAATTTCAAAGCTTATAACCGACTACAACAAATCTGTTGGAGATGACAAAAAAATCACCTACACCGACTATATCGGACTTATGATGTCATCGGTTACAACAATTATCAACGCTATCAGTTATATTCTTATCGCTTTTGTCAGCATTTCTCTTATAGTCTCCTCAATTATGATTGGTATTATTACCTACATTTCAGTACTTGAGAGAACAAAGGAAATTGGTATTTTGCGTGCTATCGGTGCTTCAAAGCGTGATATATCGAGAGTATTTAATGCCGAAACCTTGATTGTAGGCTTTACAGCGGGCGCACTCGGTATTTTAGTAACTCTGTTATTACTAATTCCTATCAACTTGATTATAGAATCACTAACCGATATCGGCGGTTTAGCAGCACTTCCTACTAATGCCGCAATTATACTCGTTGTTATCAGTATGTTACTAACCTTTATTTCAGGACTTATTCCTTCAAGAATTGCCGCTAAAAAAGACCCTGTAACAGCACTAAGAACAGAATAAAATAAAACTACCCGAATCAGAGAAATTGAAACTCTTTTTCGGGTAGTTTTTATTTTACTTGTACTTAATATTTGATTTATGAGTTGATACAAAGGAAATGTCGGGAAATTTCGCTTGTAAAAGGTTTTTGAGTGGTTCTGTCACAACATCTTCGGTATTAAAGTGACCACACTCAAAAAGCGAAACAGCGCCATTTTGAGCATCCAAAAACATATGATGCTTAATATCGGCAGTCACAACTGCATCAAAGCCGTTTTCTATCGCATCATAAACAAATTCTCCACCACTGCCACCACAGACAAGTAAGGTCTCAATCATTTTTCCGCCATCGACATACTTAACACATCCGCCGAGCTTTTCTTTTATAAACTCTGCAAAATCATCCGCACTAATAGGCTTAACCTTTGCCTTTCTCAAAGCAAAACCATCGCTTGAAAGATAATTTTGGACCTCTAAAAGCTCTAATCTTTCGCAAAGACAGGTATTGACACCGCCTTCAAGTACATCAAGATTTGTGTGCATCGAAATAACAGAAATATTGTTTCTTATAAGCTCGTACACAACACTTCCCTTTAAAACATTTTTAATAGGAGAAAAAATCACAGGATGATGTGTAACAATAAGCTCTGCACCGAGCTCTACTGCCTGTTCTACCGTTTCAAGTGTGCAGTCAAGGCATACAAGAACTTTTGTCACAGTAGCATTTTTATCCCCGACTAAAAGACCGGGATTGTCATACTCCATAGCAGAGGATAACGGAAATTTGTCATTTAAAAAGAAATAAATATCTTGAACTTTCATACATTAAGCCTTCTTAACAAAGGAATCCTTTAACGCTACTGTGCGGTTGAATACTATTTTGTCAGCAGTAGAATCGCTGTCAACTGTAAAATATCCTTGGCGCATAAATTGGAAGGTGTCGCCTGTCTTTACGTTTTTGAGAGAAGCATCGATTTTGCAATCAGACAAAATAGTAAGTGACTCGGGATTAAGGTTATCCGCAAAGGATGAAACGCCCTCCTCATCACTTGGATTCGGCACATTGAAAAGTCGTTCGTAAAGTCTGACTTCACAATTCACACAGGTTTTGGCGCCAACCCAATGAAGTGTACCCTTTACCTTTCTGCCATCGGGTGTTTCACCACCGAAGCTTTCGGGGTCATAGGTTGCGTGAACAACAGTGATATTTCCGTTTTCATCGGTTTCGTGAGAAGCATATTTAATATAATATGCACCTTTAAGTCTTACCTCTTTTTGAGGACAAAGGCGGAAATATTTTCCCGGAGGGTCTAACATAAAGTCATCCTGCTCTATAAATATTTCTTTAGAGAAGGTCACCTTTGTTTTGCCAAGCTCGGGCTTGTTCGGGTTTATGTCAACCAAAATCTCATCGGTTTTATCCTCGGGATAATTGTCAATTACAACTTTTAAGGGGCGAAGCACCGACATTGCTCTGTCGGCATTTTCGTTTAAGTAATCACGAACGCAGGATTCAAGCAGTGCATAGTCAATAACGCTGTATGCCTTTGAAACGCCGATTTTATCAACGAAGTTTCTAACCGCTTCTGCCGGATAGCCACGGCGGCGCATACCGCAAATTGTAGCCATTCTCGGATCATCCCAGCCCGAAACTAAACCGTCATTTACAAGCTTTAAGCACTTTCTTTTACTTGTAAGGGTATAGTTTACGTTCATTCTCGCAAACTCGATTTGGCGAGGAGCCTCCGAAATTTCCAAAACTTCCAAAAACCAATTGTAAAGCGGTCTATGATTTTCAAATTCGAGTGAACAAAGTGAGTGTGTAACACCCTCTTTTGCATCGCTTAAAGGGTGAGCAAAGTCATACATTGGATAAACGCACCACTTGTCCCCTGTTCTGTGGTGGTGAGCCTTCATAATACGATAGATAATCGGGTCACGCATATTGATATTGCTCGATGTCATATCAATTTTAGCACGAAGCACCATCGCACCGTTTTCGAACTCGCCATCGGTCATACGCTTGAATAAATCACGAGTTTCTTCTATCGGTCTCTCACGGTAAGGACTGTTAACACCCGGTTCTGTCAAAGTGCCACGCATTTCCCTTATTTCATCGGGAGTTGACTCATCAACGTAAGCAAGTCCCTTGTCAATGAGCTTTAGCGCACACTCATAGATAAAATCAAAATAGTCAGAGGCAAAATATACATTGTCCCACTTAAAGCCTAACCACTCAATGTCCTCTTTAATAGCATCGACATACTCAACGTCCTCTTTTGTAGGGTTGGTATCATCAAGGCGTAAATTACACTTTCCGCCATACTTTTCAGCAGTTGCAAAGTCAATGCAAATAGCCTTTGCGTGACCAATATGCAAATAACCGTTAGGCTCGGGCGGAAAACGGGTTTGTACCTTCTTATAAACGCCTTCCTTCAAATCTTCATCAATAAAATCGTGAATAAAGTTGGAGGGCATTACATTTTCTTCTAAATTTACATTTTTTTCTTCCATCGTTATCCCTTATTTCAAAATAAAATCAATTCGTTTAATACATTCATCATAACCCAAAACCTGCATAATACTGCAAAGGTCGGGGGTGTTTCTCCTACCGGTTATTGCAAGGCGAAGCACTGTACTCAAATCACCTGCGTGACCTTTATATGCTGTGGGGTCTGCCTTATATTGCTTTGTTTCAGAAGCGAAACCGATTTTTGGAGCAATATCCTTAATTTTATCAAACCAAGCTTGCTTGTCATCATCAGGATTATACACTTCTTTATAAAGCTTTAAAAATTCGATAGCATCGCACATATCAACATTCTCGGGCAACTCAAATGCCGAGATATAGGTTTGCTCGAACATATAAGCAAAGTATTCTTTATATTCGCTCCAGCGTGCTATATCCTTTCTCGGCTTCGGCACATCACGGTCGATAGAAAGAACCGCTTTTGTGTAGTCAATGTTTTCGGATATGATTTGATAGTATTCATTGTCAAATTCTTTAGACCAGCTTAAAAGCTTTTCTAAAACCTCACTACTATTCATTTTAGCAACCATATTTTTGCTGACATCCAAAAGCTTAACCTCATCAAACAAAGCGCCTGAAACACTCATTTTTTTAAGGTTGAATTTGAATTTTTTATAGGATAAATCTCCGTTTGCTCTGCGCCAATCCTCAAAGTCGGAGGCGGCAACAGTCATAAGATAGTTGATAACGCACTCGCTGTCATAGCCTTGCTCGGCAAAGAAATGAACAGCGGCTTCAGGGTCTTTACGCTTTGAAATTTTTCGCTTTGCGCCGTTATCGAGTTTCATTATAGGTGAAATATGACCGTATTTCGGCAGTTTGAAGCCTAAAATTTTAAATAACTGAATATGCTTTGGTACAGATGAAATCCACTCGTCTCCTCGTAAAACGTGTGTTGTGTGCATTAAGTGGTCATCAACTGCGTGTGCAAAATGATATGTCGGAATACCATCAGATTTAAGGAGAACAATATCCTCATCATTCTCGGGCATTTCAATTTTACCCTTTACAGCATCCTCAAAAACAATTTTGTTTTCTTCACTTCCCGGAGATTTAAGGCGCACAACAAAAGGCTTACCTTCATCTATTAAAGCCTTTGCCTCTTCATAGGTGATGTCTCTATGCTTTGCGTATTTTCCGTAATAACCCGTTTTAAGCTTTTGAGCCTCCTGCTCGTTTCTGACTTTTTCTAAATCCTCTGCTGTGCAAAAGCAAGGGTATGCAAGTCCACGTCTGACAAGCTCTTTTACATAGGTTTGGTAAATTTCAGCTCGCTCACTTTGCTTGTAAGGACCGTAATCGCCTTTTTGTTCCTCGCCCGAAATAAAGCCTTCATCAATAGAAATACCAAAACGGTTAAGTCCGTCAATAATATCCTCAATACCGCCGGAAACCTCACGCTTTTTGTCAGTATCCTCAATTCTTGTGTAGAAAATACCACCTGTCGAGGTTGCGGTAATTCTGTTTACAAGGGCTGCAAAAAGAGTACCCAAATGCAAATAGCCGGTAGGACTCGGTGCAATTCTTGTAACACGAGCGCCCTCGGGCAAATTGCGTTTTGGATATAAATTCTCGTAATAATCGGGAGTTTTATCAATATTTGGTAATAAAAGTTCTGCTAATTTTAAGGTGTCGCTCATTATTATTCCTCGCAAAGAAGTTTGTTAAGTTCGGTCATAAAGGTATTTATGTCCTTAAATTGACGGTAAACCGAAGCAAAACGCACATAGGCTACCTCATCAATTTTCTTTAGCTTGTCCATAACAAGCTCACCGATTTTTTCACTGCTAACCTCACGGTCTAATGAATTTTGAATGATTGTCTCTATGTCATCAATCATCCTGTCGAGCGTGTCGATAGAAACAGGACGTTTTTCACAAGCACGTAAAAGACCTGTCATAAGCTTTTCTCTGTTAAATGTTTCACGAGATTTATCTTTCTTAATAACAATAATCGGAAGACTTTCGATTATTTCATAGGTGGTAAATCTCTTGCCACACTCAAGACACTCTCTCCTTCTTCTGATACGTTGACCTTCATCTGTAGGACGTGAATCGATAACCTTGCTTTCTTCAAAGCTGCAGAAAGGACATTTCATAATCTTGTTCCCCTTTTATAAATGTTGGTATTATCTATGTAATTATACTATATATTGTGGTAAATTACAAGTATTAAATTAACTGTTGCGAAATATGTGCTTTGCTGTTAAAATATAATGGTAAATAAGAAAAAAGGAGTCATTTATTATGGCAAATTATCAACTTGAAAATGTAAAGGCTGGCGATACTGTCGCTGTAATGAAAACAAATATGGGTGAAATCACAATAAAGCTTTTCCCCATAGAAGCTCCCAAAGCGGTAGAAAACTTTACAACCCACGCAAAAGAGGGTTATTATAACGGTCTTATTTTCCACAGAGTAATTAAAGACTTTATGATTCAAGGCGGTGACCCAACAGGAACAGGTATGGGCGGTGAGTCAATTTGGGGTAAAGCCTTCCCCGATGAATTTGACCCTATGCTTCATAATCTTCGTGGTGCTTTGTCAATGGCAAATGCAGGACCCAACACAAACGGAAGTCAGTTCTTTATTGTGCAAGCAAACACCGTACCCGAGCATTTGATTGAGCAAATGGAAGAAATGCCCTCTGCCTTTTCAAAGGATGTAATCGAAGCGTATAAGGAATTAGGCGGAACACCTTGGCTCGACTTCAGACACACAGTTTTCGGTCAGGTAATAGAGGGTATGGATGTTGTAGATAAAATTGCAAATGTACAGGTTGGCGCCGCTGATAAACCGATAAACGATATTGTAATAGAAACTATCGAAATTAAAACAATTTAATTTAGGGTGACAAGTCTCGTTAATCCGTAAATTATGTATAAAACCACTCCGAATGCTTAAAATAGCATTATTAGGAGTGGTTTTTTTATGGATAAAAACGAATATTCAAAGCTTGTCAAAAAAGCTTCACCGCCTTCGCCCAAAATCAAAGATTTTGTTTTGGCTTTTTGTGTGGGCGGATTGATTTGTGTTATTGGGCAATTATTTAAAGAACTGTATTTATTCCTTAATATACCCGAAGAAACAGCCACTGTTTTAGTGCCTGTAACCTTGATTTTTTCCTCTGCACTACTTACTGCAGTTCACCTATTTGACAAAATAGCAAAGCACGCAGGAGCAGGAACATTAGTGCCGATTACGGGCTTTGCAAATGCGGTTGTCTCCCCTGCTATTGAATTCAAATCAGAGGGCTTTGTACTCGGTGTCGGTGCTAATATGTTTAAAATTGCAGGCCCTGTAATCCTCTATGGCACAGCTGCAAGTGTTATTTATGGGATTATTTATTGGATTTGCTCCGTTTTATAATATAGCAAAAACTCGCCGTTTGGCGAGTTTTTTTGATTACAAAAATTCCATTTCTGTACGCATTAAGTTGCTTTCGGTGGATATGTCGCAAATGGGAGCATCTTTTTGTAATTTTTCATATTCCTCAAAATAGCGAATACCGAATTCATAAAGGGATTCTGCATTGAAATGAAGATTGTCGGGATTAGATGTTAGTCCTTTGGCAGTTACAAATCCTGTCATTTTGTTATTTGCTGCGATATTTTTTAAGGAGTCATTAACGTGATAATAATTTTTAAGTTCTTGGTCTAAATCGCAATTTCCGAGAAAATCTCCCAAGCCACCGAGCAGAAAAGGTACATTCTGCAAATCCAATTCCTCTCGCAGCTTTGACATCATTATTTCAAACCTTTGCTGATAGGTAGAGTAAAGCTCTTTTTGACAGTCGGCTTCGCCCTGATGCCAAAGCACACCAACAATTTGAGATGTACGCTTGGCAAGCTTTGCATTAAAAACTGCATTTTCAAATAAAAGCTCTCCCGGCATCCATTGTTCAAGCGCTGTACCACCATCAGCACAGCAAATCAGTCCGACATCGACATTATGTTTTTTAGAATAAGTCTCAGCAAAGCTTTCTGCAAGGTTAACACCCGAAAAGCTTCTGTCCGGATTGATAGGGCGAAACATTTTCTGCCACCGACCGTTTATAAGCGTATAAATACGACTTGTGTCGATTTCGTGTGCTTCATTTAAAAAGCCACGACCTGCCATATTAGATTGCCCAATCAATAAAAACGAATGCATTTAGAAAACTCCTTTAAGTTGTTTGGAATATTATACTATATTCTGTTTTTTTTGTAAAGTTTTTTGGTTTGGCTAATTTAAAAATAAAGAATAATATCAAACACCAAAACAGATAATATAATCGGTATTGCCTTATTTTATAAATATTTAGTTTGGGTGATTTTTTGATAACTACTATTGTTCGTACTTTCATACTTTATTTTTTTGTAATATTGGCTGTCAGACTTATGGGAAAGCGCCAAATCGGTGATTTACAGCCGAGTGAATTGGTAATCACACTCCTCATTTCCGAAATCGCCGCCATACCCCTTCAAGACACAAGTCAGCCAATTTTAAACGGAATAACCTCGATATTTGTGCTTGTGATTTTAGAAATTATAGTATCGATTATAGCGCTTAAAAGTCAGCGTGTAAGGCAACTGCTTAGCGGTAAATCGGTTGTGGTAATAAAAAACGGTGTCATCGACCAAAGCGCTATGAAAAGTGTCAGAATGACCGTACTTGATTTAATAGAACTATTGCGTATCAAGGATGTTTTTGATATAACAACGGTTGCTTTTGCAGTACTCGAAGTCAACGGTGAATTAAGCGTTCTTTTAAAATCGAGCGAGCAAACTGTGACCGCAAATGATTTAGAAATTAAAAAGCCGGCGGAATTTTTGAGTCTTCCCGTAATCAGCGATGGTGTTGTTATGACCGACTCGCTTAAAAGCCTAAATATCACGAGAAAGGATTTAAAAAAGCATTTAAAAGGCATTGCAATTAAGGATGTATTTCTAATGATGCTTGACAGACGAGGAAATAAAAATATCATCAGAAAGAGAGATTTATAGTGAAAAGAATTATAGCCGCCGCAATTTTATTTGTCTTTGTCGTTTCCGTCTATTTTTTCGGAACTTCATATATAAAGTCAACCTGTAAAAAAGCAAATGTTTTACTCACAAAATGCACCGAAATATATAAATCAGACAAGGATGCAACAGAAGCTTCAAAGGAATTAAGTGAATTTTGGACAGAAAAAGAGCCATATTTATCAATATTTGCAAATCACACTCAAATAGATGAAATCGAGCTTGCTATTTCTTCCCTTCAAAATTATGCGACCTCAAAAGATAATACGATTTTTTATGAATATTCCGGCACAGTAAAAACGCTTTTACATCAAATGCTCGAGGACATTACGCCCTCCTTCCACAGTATTTTTTAAAAAATATTGCATATTTGCTCGAATATTCAAGAAAAGATGCATATTTATGCTAATATGTTGACAAATTTTCTTTTGCGTGATATAATTTCTCCTGTAACAACTTGTCTTTAGACAAGAAAAAATTAGGAGTGAATATTTATGAAAAACTTAAAGAAAATTTTAGCTCTCGTTTTATCACTCTGCATGGTTTTCTGCTTTGCAGCTTGTGGTAATGACAAAGACACCGATGATGTTTCAGGCACCGCCGTCAAAAAGGATGCTCTTGTAAAGGTTATCGATATTCCCCTTACAGAAGAGCAATACGCTTTTGGTGTAGATAAAGACCAACCCGAATTGCTTAAGAGCGTTAATGACTTTATCGCCGAAATCAAAGAAAACGGCAAATTTGATGAAATTTGCGAAAAATATTTCGGTGACGGTGAAAAAGAAGGCGTTACTTCCGCAGCATTAGATGAAAGCAAAGACCAGCTTCTTGTTGCTACAAATGCAGCTTTTGAACCCTTCGAATACAAGGTTGGCGACAAGTTCTACGGTATCGATATGGAAATCGCAAATCTTCTTGCAGAGAAGCTTGGCAAAGAACTCGTAATTGTTGATATGGAATTTGATGCTGTTTGTCTTTCAGTTGGCCAACACAAGTGTGACATAGCTATGGCAGGTCTTACAATCAATGAAGAAAGAACAGAATATGTTACCTTCTCTGATTCTTACTACACAGCTAACCAAAAGCTTGTTGTGAAAGCAGATGACACAAAGTTTGATAACTGCAAAACTTTAGAAGATGTTGAAAAGGTTTTAGCTGAATATCCAGAAACTGCAAAAGCAGGCTTCCAAAACGGTACAACAGGCAACTGGTATGTTGTTGGTGACGCTGATTGGGGCTTTGCAGGTCTTAAGGTTGAGGCTGTTGGCTTCTCAAATGGCTCACTCGCTATCCAAGACCTTATTAACGGAAACGTTGATTTTGTAGTAATCGATGCTGACCCCGCTGCATTTATCACAAAAACAATCAACGAATTAGCATAAGAATTTTAAAATAACACTTGCGCAATAATCTCACAAAAGTGAGGTTATTGCGTTTTTTAAGGAAAGAAACAATGAATGGTTTTGAAAGAAAAATTGATAGATTTATAGAGTTTTTCGTTGAATACGATGGCTATAAAACGGTTGTTGAAGGCTTGGAAAATACCGTAAAAATTGCTGTTATGGGTCTTTTAATCGGTATTCTTATCGGTACAATCATTGCGGTTGTAAGGGTAATACCAAAATATAACATAATGCCGAGAATATTAAACGGTATTTGCAGCTTTTATGTTGCATTTTTCAGAGGCACACCTATGGTTGTGCAGCTGCTTCTCTCTTATTACGTAGCCTTGCCGCTTATGGATATAAATTTACCCTCGGTTTCGGTTGCAATAATTGTTTTCGGTCTTAATTCCGGTGCATACATATCAGAAATTATGCGTGGCGGTATTCAGTCGGTTGACCCGGGACAGATGGAGGGCGGTCGAGCAGTCGGTCTTTCCTTCTCGACTACAATGCTTAAAATCGTTATCCCCCAAGCAGTAAAAAATATATTGCCAACCCTTGGCAACGAGTTTATAACCCTTATAAAAGAAACCTCTGTTGTAAGCTTTATCGGTGCGCTTGACCTTTATGTCGCATTTAACCGTATCGGCTCTAATAGCTACGAATTTATGGTTCCTTACATTGTAATGGCTCTTGTATATATCGTACTTGTTCTCTTCATAAGTATGCTTGTTAAAATTATGGAAAGGAGTCTGAAAAAAAGTGATAGAGGTCGTTAATCTTAATAAATCTTTTGGCGATTTACACGTACTCAAAGACATAAACACCACAATTAAAAAAGGTGAAAAGGTCGTTGTTGTCGGTCCTTCAGGCTCCGGTAAATCCACCTTTTTGCGTTGTCTTAACTGTATGGAAGACCCTACAAGCGGTAGTATTATTTTTAACGGTGTTGATATTGCAGATATGCGTGTAAATATCAATATTCACCGTCAAAAAATGGGAATGGTTTTCCAACATTTTAACCTTTTTAATAACAAAACCGTTATTAAAAATATTATGTTAGCACCAATTATTGTCGAGAAAAAGCGTATGCGAAAGCTTCGCTTTAAAAACCCCGATAATGAGGTTATAAAATCCAACAAACAGATAAAAGCGGAATGTTACGAAAAAGCAATGGAGCTGCTTAAAAGAATCGGTCTTGAGGATAAAGCCGACTCCTACCCTTCACAGCTCTCGGGCGGACAAAAACAACGTGTAGCTATTGTCCGTGCGCTTGCAATGAACCCCGATGTTATCCTTTTCGATGAACCTACATCGGCACTCGATCCGGAAATGGTAGGTGAAGTGTTGGAGCTTATGAAGGAATTGGCAAAAAGTGGTATGACAATGGTGGTTGTCACTCACGAAATGGGCTTTGCGAAAGAGGTTGCCGACCGTGTCATTTTTATGGATGAAGGTCAAATCACAGAGGAAGGCACCCCGACAGATGTTTTCGAACACCCACAATGTGACCGCCTTAAAGAGTTTTTGAGTAAGGTTATATAAAAATTAGATTCCTTTTATAATTCTATTTACAACAACAACGAAAGACAGATTTTTTAGAATGAAAAATCTGTCTTTTTTTGATATTTTGTATTGCTTTTGTTCCATATTTGGAATATAATAATTTCAAAAGGAGTGATTGATAATGTTGGCGTATATGACTGCAAATGAGGCTGCTGAAAAGTGGAATATTTCTCATAGACGAGTTTTAACCTTGTGTAAAGAAAATCGTATAACAGACGTTGCAATGTTAGGAAATATGTGGATTATTCCTATTGATGCCCAAAAGCCGGAAGATGCACGTAGCCGCAGATATATTGAAAGTGAAGAAAAATCGGTTAAGCCCTTTTTGAAATGGGCGGGTGGAAAAAGTCAGCTTCTTAAAGAAATCGAACATTATTATCCTTTTTTTAAAGATAATATCACAAAATATGCGGAGCCATTTGTTGGTGGCGGTGCAGTTTTATTCGATATACTTAGTAAATATAATTTGAGCGAGGTTTATATCAGTGATATAAATGCTGAACTCATCAACACCTATCATATCATTCGGGATGATGTTGATGCATTGATAAAAATGCTTTACACTATGCAAAGCGAATTTATCCCATTGGATACTGACGGTCGAAAGATTTACTATAATAAAAAGCGTGAGCGTTTTAATGATTTAAAGGTTAACGGAAACGAAAATATAAATATTGAAAAAGCTGCTTTAATGATTTTCTTAAACAAAACTTGCTTTAATGGTTTGTTTAGAGTAAATAAAAAAGGTCTCTTCAATGTTCCTATAGGAGCATATAAGAATCCTATGATTTGTGATGAAAAGAATCTTCGTGCAGTGTCTGAAAAATTGCAGAATGTTACTATCGTTTGTGGTGATTATAGAAAATCTGCAAACTTTATAGATGAAAATACATTTGTATATTTCGATCCGCCTTACAGACCGATAACCGATACAGCAAGTTTCACTGCATATACAGAAAACTTGTTTAATGATGAAAAACAAATTGA
>JAZNWW010000011.1:0-2400 GCA_045593535.1 Acutalibacteraceae bacterium | reverse complement strand
ATATCAGTCCGGCAGGACTTTTCAATTTCACGAAGAGAACTGTAGCCCTGCTCCATGAAGGCAAAGAGTATTACTTTAAGGAGTTTCTGTTCATCACATCTGGGACGACCTGTTTTGTAGTCCTTCTCTACAAAATATCCTGATAGGTCAATGTGATCCATTACTTCACAGAAAGTATATACGGGGTCAGCAATGTCGATTAATTTTTCAATTTCCAATGGTAATTTCAGCTGACGAGTGTTATAATTATCATTGGTATTTTGAGTTAGTGGCATAATTTATTATACCAAAAAATCGCTGAAGTCTCCACGACCTCAGCGATTTTTCTTTAAGGGAGTGAACCGCTCCCCGTCAAGTAGACAATTAAAAAAAATAAAAAGTTTTTCTGCCAGTAGTGTAAACCTGCTGGCAGTTTTTATGCTGCTTGTAAATAAATTTCGTGTTTTTCCATAGGAGTTAAAACTCCTAAATTTCTTTGTAAGCGTTTATTGTTATAGTAATCTATATAATCCTCAATCATTTTGACGAGTGTTTCTTTATCAGTAAATCGTTTCCCATAATACATTTCTCGTTTAAGAATTCCCCAAAAACCTTCCATAGGGCCATTATCAATACATTTGCCTACGCGAGACATACTTTGTGTTATGCCGGCTTTTTCTAATTTACTATGAAATGTTCGGTTTGTATATTGATACCCCCTATCGCTATGGCATAGTGGATGTGCATCCGGATTTTTTGCGATTGCATCATCGAAGGTATCAAAGACTAATGCATTATTGTTTGAATCTCGAATTACAAAAGACACAATGCGCCTATCAAATAAATCTAATATCGCACTTAAGTAAATCTTATGAACTACTGGTCCAACGTAATATTTGAATTCTGTAACATCCGTAAGCCACTTCTCATTTGGTGCTTCAGCCGTGAACTCCCTGTTTAAGATGTTTTCGGCAATATACTGCGGATTAGCAGCTTGTCTTGTACAACCGTTATTTGAGTATTTAATAGTTGATTTGATGTCTTTTTTACGACATAACCGTAGCACGCGTTTATCATTTACATTTATATCATGATAGCGTTCTAAATCATCTCTGATTCTTCGGTATCCTTTGTCTGGGCTTTCGTTATGGATTAATTCTATTACCTCGGCAATTCGTTGGTTTTCTTTTTCATTTTCCGGGATTCCTCTATTTAACCATTTGTAATAAGCAGCTCTGGAAACTCTGCCTAGTTTGCAAAGGTCAGTAATGGGATAATTATGTTCTTCGTGCTCTTCTTTGATTGCCTGATATATGTGCTCGTGACGGACCAGGCTTAGCCCCGCCTCCTCTCTATCTCTGCGAGTTTTTTTAGGAAAGAAGCCTCCATTTCAGCATGTTCTTTCTCTGCTCTTAAAATTTTTACCTCGGCACGCAATCTTTCCAATTCAGTCATCTCATCAGGATTTTTTCGCTTTCCACGATTATCTTTTAAGGCTTCCACACCTCCAGATTCATATTTGATCGTGTAACCACGTGCCTGTTGATAAGATACCTGATATTTCTCTGATGCTTCAGCATAATTATGATCATGTGCGATGCAATACTGTACTATGGCAACTCGCTCTTCAAAAGTGGTTTTTCTTCCTTTGGTCATGATAAGTGAACCTCCTGTTCCGTGAGCCTTAAAGATTTCATAACCATTATACTGCTTTATCCACTTTTGTAACTTACTTTTTGAACGAATTTTGTATTTTTTACAAATATCGTCTTGCGATCCACAACCAGCCAGATAGTCCTGAACCGCTTGGAGTTTAAGTTCTTTGGGATACTGTTTATAATGTTGCATCAAAAATGCATCCTCACCCATAGACTCATAATTGCGAATCCATTGTTGGACAGTAGCAAGACTTACTTCTAGTTGTTCTGCCAATTGATGCTGAGAAATATTTCCTTCAAAATATAGCAGTACTGCAGAAATTTTATCTTTAGCAGATATCGTTTTATTTGACATAAATAAGCTCCCTCCTAAGTAACAAGCTTTTTATTATTTCACTTGTCTACCTAGAAGGGAGCATAACATTTTTTTACAGCCCCTTTTTTTGTACATTTTTCTGAAATCTTTATGTGGAATACTTCGTCAAGATTTGGTATAATAAAAATAGTATCCAAAAAAGTTAGAAGTGGGGCTTTTTATGAAGAAACATATAAAATTAAAAGGACGAATAAAAACATATTTGAATTTCACTATATATCTGGGAGTTCTACTGTGTGTGGTAGCGCTGCTGGTCAGCTTTCTGGATGTTAGATCAGGATTGATCGTATCCATGTTTACCGTACTTTATCTGGTAGTAACCGTTACGTTATATTTTTATAATAAGCCCATTATTATGAGTGAATTGATCAGTTTTGCTACGGAGTA
>JAZNWW010000010.1:0-3246 GCA_045593535.1 Acutalibacteraceae bacterium | reverse complement strand
AATACCTTGAAGCCAAACGAAATATACTTATGCACCAAAACGCATTTTTACGTACAGTTTTAAATAGGGACAACCAGATTACCGAAAGCTTCAGAAGCTATGTCAGAGGACAGTCTTTAGGCTTTAGTATGGAGCGACAGCTCAATAACGGTGCTTGGTTGTCGGGGGATGGTTATCTCCACATGGCATACAGAGGTATGGATGTTCCGATTATGCACAGAAGCGAAATCAAGATTCTCGGTGACCACAATGTTGAAAATTATCTCACAGCAATCACTGCTGTTTGGGGATATGTGGGCCTTGATTCTATCAAAAAGGTAGCAGGTGAATTTGCAGGTGTTGAACACCGAATTGAGTTTGTCAGGGAAGTCAGCGGTGTTAAATTTTACAACGACTCAATCGCTTCAAGCCCGACAAGAACTATTGCAGGACTTAAAGCCTTCGCTCAAAAGGTTCACCTCATTGCAGGCGGTTATGACAAGCACATACCCTTTGAACCGATGGTGCCTTATATTATAGAAAAGGTAGAAAAGCTTTACCTTTGCGGTGATACTGCCGATAAAATTGAAAAGGCTGTAAGAGACTCGGCTGACTACAAGGGTGCGCCTGAAATTATAAGGGTAGGAAACATTAAAGAAGCGCTGATATCGGCTGTAGAAAACACAAAAGCGGGCGATATTGTAACCTTGAGCCCTGCTTGTGCTTCATTTGATGCTTTCCCTAATTTTGTAGCACGTGGAAACTATTTTAAAGAATTGGTAAATGAACTTTGATGAATATGAAAGAAAGACTTTTTGCATTATCAAAAGCCGACTCGCTCGGCAATATATCCGAAGCTTCTGATTTAGCTTTTAATATGCTCGATAAGCATATTCCTTGTGAAAAAGGAAAGGGACTGACCTTTTTTGGATTTTTAAAGGGCGAAAGCGATTATACCATTATGCTTGACAGTCACATTGATGAAATCGGTATGGTTGTGACAGATGTGAGCGATGATGGATTTTTGACAGTCTCAAATGTCGGCGGAATTGATATAAGAACTCTGCCGTCACGCCGTGTTAAAATTCACTCACAAGAGGAAGTTATCGGCGTTTTTGCATCGATTCCACCTCATTTGTCACAAGGCGAAGTGCAATATACCGATATTTCGAGTCTCAAAATCGATACTGCACTCGGGAATAAAGCCAAGGACTTAATTTCTGTCGGCGATTTTGTGACCTTTTTGAAAGAGCCCAAAGAGCTTTTAAATGGAAAAGTGACAGGGGCTTCCTTTGATGACAGAGCGGGTGTCGCTTGTCTTATTGAAACAGCAATTCGACTAAAGGATGAAAAATTGCCTGTAAACGTTGTTTTCAGCTTTACTGATGGCGAGGAATTGGGACTTCGTGGTATTCGACCTGCCGCATTTAAAATAAATCCCGATGAAGCGGTGGCAGTTGACGTCACCTTCGGCACCGCTTTAGATGTTAAAGCAGAGGAAGCAGGCGAGCTTTCAAAGGGTGCTTTAATAGGTGTGTCTCCCTGCCTTGACAGTACAATTTCTAAAAAAATGATAAGCCTTGCCAAAGAAAAGGAAATACCTTATCAGTTAGAGGTAATGTCGAGTACCAGCGGTACAAATGCCGATATGCTCTCTGTCACAAGAGAGGGAGTAAAGGCGGGAACACTGTCCGTTCCGCTTCGCAATATGCACACCGACTGTGAAATTCTTGATTTGAGGGATTTGGAATATACGGTTGAGTTGTTATGTGAGTATGTAAGAAACGGCGGTGTAAAAAATGCTTGAAAACTTGAAAAAGCTTTGCAATTTGGATGCGGTTTCAGGAGATGAAGGCGCAGTCAGAGATTTTATAATCAGCGAAATCAAAGAATTTTGTGAAGTGAGAGTAGATAATCTCGGAAATATAATAGCTTTCAAAAAAGGCAAAAAAACACCGGGCAGAAAAATTATGCTGGACGCTCATACCGATGAGGTGGGGCTGATAATTACAAATATTACAACAGATGGATTTTTGAAATTTTCTGTGGTAGGTGGCATTGATATATCGGCACTTCTTCAAAGAAGGGTTTTAATAAATGGAAAGATAAATGGTGTCATTTCCTCTCGGCCGGTGCATTTGCTCTCAACCGAGCAAAAGAAAAAATTGCCGACTGCCGACAGTCTTTATATAGATATTGGTGCTTCAAAAAAGGAAGAAGCCGAAAGCTGTGTGTCTCTCGGTGACCGTGCGGTAATCTGCGGCGAGTTTTTGGTCTTTAACGAAAAAATTATTTCGAAAGCACTCGATGACAGAGCAGGCTGTGCAGTTTTAATCGATTTAATCAAAACCTATGATGAATATGATTTTTATGCCACCTTTTCAGTACAGGAGGAGGTAGGTCTTCGAGGAGCAAGGGTTGCGACATATTCTGTAAATCCCGATTGTGCAATAGTGCTCGAAAGCACAACCGCCGCCGATATAAGCGGTGTAGAGGAAACAAAAAAGGTCTGCAAATTAGGGTTTGGCCCTGCAGTATCCTTTATGGATAAAGGCACTCTCTACGATAAAGCGTTTTATAATGCGGCGCTGTCATCAGGCATTACTTGTCAACCTAAATCATTGGTTGCAGGGGGTAATAATTCTGGGGCTGTGCACCTTTCACGTGAGGGTGTCAGAACTATTGCAATTTCCTTACCTGTGAGGTATTTGCACACAGCCTCGACAGTAGCCTGCATTTCTGATTTAGAGAATATGAGAAAATTAGCGGAATATATGCTAAATGGCATCGCAAGCGGTGAAATCGAATGATAAGGCTTGTAAGACAGCTCCCCGATTTAAAAGCACAAAATGCCGAATATATAAAAATTCGCTGTCTTTACGAAGCCTATAAAAATGATGACAAGGTGCTTTTTTGGATTCAGGATGACAACAAAGCGTTGGTTTCTATGACTGATTCGAATATGATAATTTACAATGTAGATGCAGACATAGATGAGCTATCTGAATTTGTTGATGTTTTAAATCCTGCGGCGATTTACAGCGATTATAATACCCTTACTCTCCTTGGCAAAGTGCCAAAGGAAAGAATAAATGTTATGTCAAGAAAAGCCGATATTCAAGGGGTTGTTCAAAGCGATAGTTTATCAAGTAAGGAAATTTATGAGCTTTTGGATGTCGATGGGTTGTCACTTCCCGAATACCCTTATTTTGCGGTTGATTATTGCAAAAGGCTTAATATGGGAAGCGCAAAATATTTCGCACTAAA
>JAZNWW010000009.1:0-52760 GCA_045593535.1 Acutalibacteraceae bacterium | reverse complement strand
GACCCTAATCCCTTTGTTTCCAAGAAAAAGGATAAAAAACCCGGCGTAGCTCCCAACAGAGGCCCCGCTGAAATCAGACACGTTGATACAAGAACATCTAACGTGAATATCGATAAATATAACGAAAAGTATGAGTCTATTGCTCCTGCTAACTCGATAAAGGATAACTATTCAAGAAAGCAGAAGATTAAGCAAAAGTCTCAAGACTATAGACGTCCCCAAGGTGCAAAGCGTGAGACTGAAGCAGACAAAATGCGCCGTATGCAGCTTGAGCGTATCAAGAAAACTCCTATTACTGTAACTGTTGGCGATGAAATCACAGTTGGCGAATTGGCTTCTGCTATGAAAAAGACCGCCGCAGAGGTTATCAAGGAGTTATTAAAGCTTGGTATGATGGCTACTGTAAACCAGGTTATTGATTATGACACTGCCGAAATTGTTGTAACCGAAATGGGCGCAAAGATTGAGAGAGCGGTTGTTGTCACAATCGAAGAGCAGATTATGGATGATACAGAGGATAACGATGAAAACTTGAAGCAGAGAAGTCCGGTCGTAGTTGTAATGGGTCACGTTGACCACGGTAAAACCTCACTTCTTGATGCTATTCGTAATACCGCTGTTACCGATACAGAAGCCGGCGGTATCACACAACATATCGGTGCTTACAGAGTAAATTGCAATGGTAATGACATTACCTTCCTTGATACTCCCGGACACGCAGCATTTACCTCAATGCGCCAGCGTGGTGCTATGGCTACCGATATTGCGGTACTTGTGGTAGCTGCTGATGACGGTATTATGCCCCAAACCATTGAAGCTATCAACCACGCAAAAGCCGCAAAGGTTCAAATTATTGTAGCTATCAACAAAATGGATAAGCCTGAGGCTAATCCCGATAGAATTATGCAACAATTAACCGAGCATGAATTGGTTCCTGAAGAATGGGGCGGCGATATTATCTGCGTTCCCGTATCTGCAAAAACACATATGGGTATTGATAATTTGCTTGAAAATATTCTTCTTGTTGCAGAAATGATGGAATTAAAGGCTAATCCCGACAGACGTGCAAAGGGTATCGTAATCGAAGCCAGACTTGATAAGGGTAGAGGACCTGTTGCATCCTTGCTTGTGCAAAACGGTACTTTAAATGCAGGCGATATTATCGTTGCAGGAACCTCTGTTGGTCGTGTTCGCTTAATGACAAACGAAAACGGAAAAACCGTTAAAACTGCAGGCCCTTCTGTTCCTGTTGAGATTACAGGTCTTGCTGAAACACCAAATGCCGGCGATGTATTTGATGCTGTGTCTGATGAAAGACTTGCTCGTCAATTAGTTGAGCAAAGAAAACAAAAGGCAAAAGAGGAAATATTTAACGCTAAACAAAAGGTTACTCTTGACAACCTATTCCAAAACCTTTCAGAAGGCGACCTTAAAGAGCTTAATATTATTGTTAAGGCTGATGTTCAAGGTAGCGTTGAAGCTGTAAGAGAAAACCTTACAAAGCTTTCTAACGATGAGGTTAAGGTATCTGTCATCCACGGTGGTGTTGGCGCTGTAAACGAATCTGACGTAATGCTCGCTCAAACCTCCGGTGCTATTATCGTAGGCTTTAATGTTAGACCTGATTCAGTTGCAAAGGCAGCTGCAGAGCGTGATGGCGTTGATATGAGAATGTATAGAGTAATCTATGACTGTATCGAAGAAATTGAAGCCGCTATGAAGGGTATGTTGGCTCCCAAATATCGTGAAAATCAGATGGCAACTATCGAGGTTCGTACAGTTTACAAGATTTCAAATGTTGGTACTGTAGCCGGTTGTTACATCACAAACGGTAAGGTATCTCGTAACTGCCAAATTCGTGTAGTTCGTGATGGTATCGTAATTTGTGAGGATAAAATTGATTCACTCCGCCGCTTTAAGGATGATGTTAAGGAAGTGGCTCAAGGCTATGAATGTGGTATTACACTCGATAAATTTGCCGACATCAAGGAAGGCGATGTCTTCGAAGCCTTTATTATGGAGGAGTATAGAGACTAATGGCAGGATTTAAAATTAACCGTGTTACTTCGGACATAAAAATAGCACTTTCAGAGCTTTTGCGTGAGGTCAAAGACCCGAGAGTCAGCAAACTTTTAAGTATTGTAAAGGTTGATGTTTCGGGTGACCTTTCCTACGCTACTGTTTATGTTAGTGCGATAGAAGGCTATGAGGAAACGGTTTCTTCTGTTAAAGCACTTAAAGGTGCATCGGGTTTTTTGCGCCGTGAACTCGGCTGCAGACTTAAAATTCGTAAGGTGCCGGAGCTTCGTTTTGTTGCAGATGACTCAATAAATATAAGTGCGAATATCTCTAAAATTATAGATTCATTTAACGGAGATTAAGAATGATGATGAATAAAGAAAATCGTGGTTGTAAGGAGCTTACACTCAAGCAAACTGCGAAATATCTCAAAAAGCATAACAGTTATATTATTTTAACACACGCTTCGCCTGATGGTGATACTTTGGGCTCGGCTTATGCGCTTTATTATGCACTTAATGAAATCGGTAAGACCGCCTGTGTGCTTTGTGGTGAGATTATACCTAAAAAATACGACTATTTTGCAAGAAAAACAGACCACATAAAAATTGAGGATGCTACCATCGTTGCAGTTGATGTAGCCGATGAAAAATTGCTTGGTGCTTTTCGGGATGATTTTTCCGGCAAGATAGATTTGTGCATAGACCATCATATTTCCAATACGAAATATGCCAAGAATTTGTATCTTGATGCATCTGCTGCGGCTACAGCAGAAAGTATTTTTGAACTGATAAACGCAATGAACGTTAATATCAATGATATTACCGCAAAAGCACTATATACAGGTATAGTGACTGATACGGGCTGCTTTAAATATTCTAATGTTACAGATAAAACACATAAAATTGCTGCAGCACTTTATGAATACAACATTGATGCGCCCGAAATCAATCGACTTATGTTTGACACAAAGTCTAAAAGTCTTTTGGAAATTGAAAAGCGTGTCCTTGAAACAGCGGAGTTTCATTTTGATGACAGATGTATGTTGCTTACAGTTACTGCCGAAATGCAAACCGAGACAGGCTGTGGAGGTATCGAGCTTGAAGGAATTGCCGTAATTTCAAGAAGTGTTGAGGGCGTAAAGGTAGGTATTACCTTAAAGCAAACCGATGATATGGAGTTTAAAGTATCGGTAAGAACCTATGAGCCGGTTGATGCAAGTGCTATTTGTAAAGCTTTGGGCGGTGGCGGTCATAAGGCGGCTGCCGGTGCTTCTGTAAGGGGAAGCCTGTCTGAAGTGAAGCAGAAAATTTTAGCTGTTGTAGAGAATGCTTTGGAGGAAACTTATGCAGGGGCTGATTCTTCTAAATAAACCCGAGGGCATTACCTCTTTCTCTGCAGTTCGGGCGGTAAAACGTGCGGCCGGAGAAAAAAGGGTAGGGCATACAGGAACGCTTGACCCTATGGCTACGGGTGTTTTGCCCGTGCTTATCGGTCGTGCTACAGCGCTATCCTCACTTATGCTTGATGGTGACAAAAAATATATAGCGAAGGTAAAGCTCGGAATTACTACTGACACAGATGATATTACAGGTAATGTGATTTCGGAAAAACAGGTTGACATTACAAATGACGATGTTTTGTCGGCGCTGATGAAATTTACGGGTAAAATAAACCAAACCCCGCCGATGTATAGTGCAATTAAAAAAGATGGTGTTCGCCTTTACAAGCTTGCTCGAGAAGGCAAAACTGTCGATATTCCGACAAGACAGGTAGAAATCTTTTCTATAAAACAGTTGTCAGCCCTCGATGAAAACAATGAATTTCTGATTGAAGCTCACGTTTCAAAGGGAACCTATATACGTTCTCTTGCTCGTGATATTGGCGAGTATTTGGGCACAGGCGCCACTTTAACAAGGCTGACACGCACCTTTGCTTCGGGATTTTGTATTGAAAATTGCGTAAATCCGACAGAACTCAGTGGTGAAAATATTAAAGATTATATATTAAATGAAGAAATTGCGGTTTCACATTTAAAAGAAGTTTTTGTAAGTGAAAAACAGGCTCTTCGTTTTTCAAACGGAGGACAGTTGGGGTTTGACAGACTCAAAGTTAAGCCTTCTTTTGATGGTGAATTGTTTAGGATTAAATACGGTGACTTATTTTTAGGTGTAGGTTATGCCGATTTTGAAAAAAGTCAAATCGGAATTAAATGTGTTATAAGCAAACACGAATAAATTATCCAAAGGGTGAAACTTAATGAAGACAGCACTATGTCTTGGTAGCTTTGATGGGCTTCACAAGGGTCATCGTGCGGTGCTTTCTGTGCCGGATGATTATTATAAAGTGGTGCTCACCTTTAAGGTGCCGCCAAAATCGGTGTTAAATAAAGAAAATTCACTTATTATGACACTTGAAAACAAGTGTCAGTCGCTCAAGGATTTCGGTATAGACAAGGTTGAGGTTTTAGATTTTTTAAAGGTCAAGGATATGCCTTATGATGAGTTTTTACTCTTTTTGAAGGAAAGATTTAATCCTTCACTTATTTCCTGCGGTTTCAATTATCGTTTCGGAAAAAAAGGACTTGGAAATGCCGATAATCTAAGAAAATTTTGCAAGGAAAATGATATAATTTTCCGCCTTGTTGATGAAGTAAATGAAAATAATGTGACAATTTCCTCAACACTTATCAGAAGTTATTTGCAAAATGGTGAAATTGAAAGGGCAAATGCCCTGCTTTTAAAGCCATTTTCCTTTACTTCTCCTGTAATAGAGGGGGACAAGCGGGGCAGAACAATCGGTTTTCCCACAGTAAATCAAAAATATCCTACTGAATTGGTAAAGCTTAAATTCGGTGTTTATAAAACCGAGGTTTTGATTGATGGAGACACTTATTGCGGTATTACGAATATAGGCAAAAGACCGACCTATGAAATTGATTACATTATTAGTGAAACTTATATAGAGAACTTTTCAGGTGATTTGTACGGAAAAGAGCTTACGATAATACCATTAAAATTTTTGCGTGAGGAAAAAAAGTTTTCTTCGCTTTATGAACTGAAAGAGCAAATTAAATCTGATTTGGAAATGTAAAAATCTTTTTTCAAGGAGAATGAAATGGCAGCTTCGAAAAAGGGAAAAGGTGGCAGAACATCTGCCGCTCAAAAGAAAAGAAATGCTGAAATGAAAGAGGGAAAAAGACAGCTTATTGCTGTTTTGCTTTTCGCTTTTTCGGTGTTTTTGTTGTGCGTAGTAGTAATTAAGGGACAAAATGTCTGGACCGAGTTGCACAATATAATATTCAGACTTTTTGGACTCACAGCATATATTTATCCGTTTTTTATTGGCACAATTGCAGTTTTTATGGCACTTAATAAGAATGATGACAAGCAAAAAGCCAAGTTTATTGAAATCGGTGTGTTGGCTGTTCTTTTGGCTATGGCGATTGATATTTCTATGGTTTATACAAACGGTATGGAATTTTCGGCTCATTTTTCAAAAGTCGCCTCTACGGATATGGCACTCAAAAGCGGTGGTGTCTTGGGTGCAATGCTCGGTCATCTTTTAGCCTTGGCTTTCGGAAAAACAGGTGCTTTAATTACTGTTATTATCCTAATTTTTGTTTTTGTTATGATTTTAACAGGAACTACTCTTTTGTCGTTTTTCAAGCTTTTCACAAAACCTGCAAAGAAGCTATCCGAGCAGGCAGAAACAGAATATCAAGAAAAACTTGAAAAACAAGAAACAGAGGAAGATGGCAAAAAACTGAAAGTATTAAAGGGCTTTAATGTTGATATCCCTGTTGATGATATGTCGCAGGAGGTTAAAGATTCAAGGAAGAAATTAAGTCCAAAGCAGCGTAAGGTTGTCAGCACCTATTATGGCGAAAATATCCCCGAAGAGCCCGAGGGAGCGGGAGATACAGCCGAAATGGATAAGGCTTTAAATGAAACCAAAAAGGAAACAGAAGAAGCAAAGGTACTTGACACTGAGAACATCGATGTAAAAGCAGAAATTGTGAAGTTTACCGATGATTTGGAAGAAGCAAACGAAAATGAACTTACCTATTCCTTTCCTCCTTTGTCACTTCTTAAAAAATCATCTGCTTCTACTGCTGCGGCGGCTGCCGGTGCAGAGGTTACAGCCGAACATTTGGTTGCAACCTTGAAAAGCTTCGGTGTTGAAACTCGAATTGTAGATATCAGCCGAGGACCAACAGTCACCCGTTACGAGCTACAACCCTGTGCAGGTGTTAAGATTAGCAAAATTACAAATCTGGCTGATGATATTGCTCTTAACCTTGCAACTGCTGGTGTGCGTATTGAGGCGCCCATTCCGAATAAGGCCGCAGTAGGTATTGAGGTACCTAACAAATCGAGTGATGTAGTTGGTGTAAGAGGCATTTTTGAGTCTCCCGAATTTACTTCATCAAAGAGTAAGCTAACCGTTGCTCTCGGCAGAGACATCGGAGGTAACGCAGTTGTTGCCGATATTGGCAAAATGCCTCACGGACTTATAGCCGGTGCTACAGGCTCGGGTAAATCGGTTTGTATAAATACAATTATTATGAGTATTCTTTACAAGGCGACTCCCGAAGAGGTAAAGCTTTTGATGGTTGACCCAAAGGTTGTTGAGCTTGGTATTTACAACGGTATTCCACACCTTTTGGTGCCGGTTGTGACTGACCCTCGAAAAGCTTCGGGTGCTCTCGGTTGGGCAGTAAGCGAAATGGAAAAACGCTATCGTATGTTCGCTGACCGAGGTGTTCGTGATATTGCAGGCTACAACAAGTTTGTTGAAACCCTGCCTGATGACAGCGAGGTTGAAAAAATGCCTCATATTGTTATCATTATCGATGAGCTTGCTGACCTTATGATGACAGCGCCAAACGAGGTTGAAGATTCTATCAACCGTATTGCCGCAAAGGCGAGAGCCGCAGGCATGCACCTTATTATTGCAACCCAGCGTCCTTCTGTTGATGTTGTTACAGGTGTTATCAAGGCTAATATTCCGACCCGTATTGCTTTTGCCGTATCCTCACAGGTTGACAGCCGTACAATTCTTGATTCGGCAGGTGCTGAAAAGCTACTCGGTCGAGGAGATATGCTCTTTAGTCCGGTAGGCTCTAACAAGCCTAACCGTATTCAAGGTTGTTTTGTAAGTGATGAAGAAGTAGAAGCAGTTGTGAATTACATCAAGGGCGACAGAACTGCTCAATATGATGATAATGTTATGGTTGAAATTGAGCGCCAAGCGGCAGTAGAGAAGAAGCAAAAAACAGGACTGCCGGAAGATGGACCTGCGGATGACCCGATGATTAGCGAGGCTATCAAGGTTGTTGTTGAAAACGGTCTGGCTTCAACCTCACTCTTGCAAAGAAAGCTAAAGCTCGGATATGCAAGGGCCGCTCGAATTATCGATGAAATGGAAAATCGTGGTATTGTCGGCGGTTACGAGGGCTCAAAACCACGTAAGGTACTTATCACAAAAGAGCAACTGATGGAAATGGAAGCTTCAAGCGGAGATAGTGATGAATAAAAAAGCTTTTTCTTCACGAAAAGCAGCCGCACTTATTACCGGGTGCATTTCACTCTTGATTTGTGCAGTTGTAGTTATCATAAATTTCGATGCAATTTTCAAATCATCTAAATCGTATAACAAAAACGCTTCCGATTTCATCGAAGTTATTGATGTAGGTCAAGGGGAAAGTATTTTGATTTCGAGCGAGGGCGCTACCGCTCTTATTGATACGGGACTTTATTCAGAGTATCACTCTGTGACCGATACCCTTTCTAAATACAACATATCAAAAATTGATGTTTTGCTTATAACCCATCTTCACGATGACCACGCAGGAGCGCTGGGTATTTTGAGTGAGATATATTCAATTTCAAATTTGATTTTGCCCGAGGTTTCTATTGAAAGTGAGTCGCTCGGTATTGCGGAGCTTGCGATTGACCGTGTGGTAGAAGATGGTGGTGAGATTTATACCGCAAAACAAGGTATGAATTTTAATGTCGGAAATTTTGAGCTTACCATCTTGGCGGCTTTTGATAAAATGTCGGATGAAAATAATCGTTCTGTTATAACAATGGCAGAAATAGATGGTAAAAAATTTCTTTTTACGGGAGATATTGAGCATAAGGCCGAGACAGCACTTTTAAAAGAAGATTTAAATCTTGAATGTGATGTTCTCAATGTTGCACATCACGGAAGCTCAACTTCATCAAGTGTTGAGTTTTTAGAAGCCTGTAATCCACAAATGGCGGTAATTTCTGTAGGTAAGGATAACATTTACGGACATCCGCACAATGAGGTTTTAGCGCTTCTTGAAACCCGAGGATGTGAGGTTTTCAGAACCGACCTTATGGGCAATATTATATTTACAGTCAAAAATAAAATGATTACTGTAACAAAGTAATTAAATTTTAAAGGAGTGACCTTTTAGATGTGTGGATTTGTAGGCTTTACAAATTACATTAAGGATGACGGTACTGTTCTCGAAAATATGATGAATCGTATTGTGCATCGTGGACCCGATTCGGCAGGAAAATATGTTGATGATAATGTGGCTTTAGGTTTTAGGCGTTTGAGCATTATTGACCTTTCTGAAGGCGACCAACCGATGTTTAACGAGGACAAGAGCCTGGTGCTTACCTTCAACGGTGAAATATATAACTTTATGGAATTGCGTGAAGAATTGATTGAGAAGGGTCATACCTTTGCTAACAATTCCGATAGTGAGGTTTTGCTTCACGGTTATGAGGAATGGGGCGAAGAATTAGTAAAACGCCTTCGTGGTATGTTTGCCTTTGTTATTTTCAATAAAGAGGACAAGTCTATTTTCGCTGCACGTGATATGTTCGGTATCAAGCCTTTTTATTATACGTTTATGGGTAATTCCTTTATTTTTGGTTCGGAAATAAAGTCCTTTTTAGACCATCCCGAATTTAAAAAGGAGCTTAATGAGGAAGCACTTGCACATTATCTTTCTTTCCAATATTCTCCCCGTGAGGAGACCTTTTTTAAGAATGTATTTAAGCTTCCGCCTGCTCATTATTTCACCTTTAAAGATGGTGAAATGAAAAAGGTTCGCTATTGGCGACCTGAATTTAATGAGACAGATGGCGTGCTCGAGTATTTTGCTGACCTTACCGACAGCACAGTTCGTGAGTCGGTAAAGGCTCATAAAATAGCCGATGTTGAGGTGGGCTCCTTCCTTTCAAGCGGTATCGACTCAAGCTATATTGCAGAAGCCGCCGCTGTTGACAAAACCTTTACCGTAGGCTTTGAAAGCCCCGATGGTGACCGATATAACGAAATTCACTTTGCAAAGGAATTTGCCGACACAATTGGTGTTGAAAATATTTCTAAGGTAATAACCCCCGAGGAATATTGGTCAACCTTCCCGACAATTCAGTACCATATGGATGAGCCTTTGGCAGACCCTGCCGCTATTGCGCTTTATTTTGTAAGTCGGCTGGCTAGCGAACACGTTAAGGTTGTAATGTCGGGCGAGGGAGCAGATGAGCTTTTCGGTGGATACAGAATTTATCAGGAACCGCTGACTCTTACAGCTTATGATAAATTGCCCTTCTGCATCAGACGTGTTATTTCTAAAATTTGTGAGCATTTACCTCAAAAGCACGGTATTAACTATCTTGTTCGCCGAGGCAAAACTATCGAGGAGCGTTTTATCGGTAATGCCAACATTTTCTCGAAAAAAGAGAGAGATGAGCTTCTTAAAAGTATAGTTGCTAAAAATGCTGTTGAGCCAAAAGAGCTTTGCGAAAAGTTCTACAAGGAAGTCAAGGATAAAGATGTTGTTACAAAAATGCAGTATCTTGATATAAATATGTGGCTTATGGGGGATATTTTGCTCAAAGCCGATAAGACAAGTATGGCAAACTCTTTGGAACTTCGTGTTCCGTTCCTTGATAAAAAGGTTATGGAATTTGCTGGGACCATTCCGCTTAAATGCAGAGCAAATACCGTTACCACAAAGCTGGCACTTCGCAAAGCGGCAGAAAAAACCTTGCCGAAACGTACTGCCACAAAGGATAAATTAGGATTCCCCGTACCGATTAGAGTATGGCTCAAGGAAGAAAATTATTACAATATTGTAAAAGCACAGTTTACAAGCGAAAATGCCGAAAGGTTCTTTAATACAGAAAAATTGGTGGCACTTCTGGATACTCATAAATCGGGCAAAGCAGATGTAAGCCGTAAAATCTGGACAGTTTATACCTTCCTTGTTTGGTATAACCAATTTTTCAGCGAAGTGTAAAGGAGAAACACTTATGTTTTTATTAGTTAAGCGATGGCAAAATTTAACTGTTACTAAATAAAAATATAATATTAAAAATTAGGAGAATTATTATGATTTTAAACAGTGTAAATTTTGAAACTTATTTTAGAAATTATCCCGATGAAAACGGATTTTTCGGAAAATACGGCGGTTGCTATATTTCGGATGATTTAAAGCAGGCTATGAAAGAAATAACCGATGCATATTTTTCTATTTGTCAGTCAAGAAAGTTTATTGCCGAGCTTCGCCGAATCCGCAAGGAATTTCAGGGAAGACCCACTCCGATAAGCCACCTTGAAAGGCTTTCCAATAAATATGGTGATGTTCAGCTTTATGTTAAGCGTGAGGATTTAAATCACTCGGGCGCACATAAATTAAATCACTGTATGGGTGAGGCACTTCTTGCAAAATATATGGGTAAGAAGAAGGTTATTGCCGAAACAGGTGCCGGACAGCACGGTGTGGCTCTTGCTACTGCGGCGGCTTACTTCGGACTTGAGTGTGATATTTATATGGGCTCGGTTGATATTGCAAAGCAGGCTCCAAACGTTGCCCGTATGAAGATTTTGGGCGCTAATGTAATTGAAGTTAAAGAAGGTCTTGCAACACTTAAAGAAGCAGTTGATGCGGCTTTTGTGGCTTATGCTAAAGAATATAAGGACTGTATCTACTGTATCGGTTCGGTTTTGGGACCACACCCATTTCCAATGATGGTTCGTGACTTCCAGAGTGTTGTAGGTATTGAAGCGAGAGAACAGTTTTTAGATATGACAGGTCATCTTCCCGATGCGGTTGTGGCTTGTGTCGGCGGTGGCTCAAATGCGGCAGGTATGTTTGCCGGCTTCCTTAATGACCCTGTTGACCTTTACGGTATAGAACCTTTGGGCAGAGGTGAAAAGCTAGGTGACCACGCCGCCAGCCTTAAATTCGGTACCGAGGGCATTATGCACGGCTTCAACAGTATAATGCTTAAAGATGAAAACGGTGACCCCGCACCTGTATATTCTGTGGCTTCGGGACTTGACTATCCCTCCTCCGGCCCGGAACACGCATTTTTGCACGATTTAGGTCGTGTTGAGTACGATGTAATCAATGACGAGGAAACAATTGATGCTTTCTTTGAGCTTTCCCGCCTTGAAGGTATTATCCCCGCAATTGAGAGTGCTCACGCTGTAGCTTATGGTATTAAGCTTGCTAAAAAAATGGGCAAGGGCTCTGTTCTTATCAACCTTTCGGGTAGAGGCGATAAGGATATGGATTATGTAATCGAAAAGTACGGAATCAGATAAATAACTTTAAATTTATAGCGATTTTATACTTGACTTTATTGGCGACTTGGCGTATAATACATAAGTCGCCAATAAATATGCTGCTATGGCTCAGGAGGTAGAGCGCATCCTTGGTAAGGATGAGGTCACCAGTTCGACTCTGGTTAGCAGCTCCAAACGAAAATCCGTTCACGAAAGTGGGCGGATTTTTGTTTGTATTATTCACTATTCATTTTTCATCATTCATTATTCATTAAAGAAGTGAACGGATTTTCGAATGAATAATGAATATTGAAGTCGCCTTCGGCTAATGAATAATGAATAATTATTGCCTCTCCGCCTCTTTTATGCTATAATACATTCAAAAGGAGGAAGTTATATGGAAAGTTTATTTGAAAATAGTTATGTTAAAAATCGTGAATGGGCAAAAGATGTATTTGGGTATATAAATTTTCGTCGTCCTTTAATTATTGTTTTTGATGTTTATTTCTTTTTATGTATTGTATTAGGTATTGTTGATATTATCGTTGAAAAGAATATCAATGTATATTTGTTTATACTACCAATTGTTTGGATATTTTTGCAGGTGTTTATATACAACAAAAATGTTAAAATTACTTTAAAACGTGATTTAGAAGTACATGGAAAACCTATTGAAGTTGGAGTAACTGTTAATGATGAGTGCATTACAATGGTTCAGTCAACAGGTTCCGAAATTCGTTTGAATTATATAGATGTAAAAAAAGCGTTTCAAACAAAAAAATACATATATTTGCAGACAAAAGCAAATTTGCTTTGTTCTTTTAACAAAGATGGTTTTTCTATTGGTAATGAAGAAGAATTTTTAAATTTTTTAAAAAATAAAGGTATAAAAATAAAGTGAACAAGTAAATTCTCGGTTTTCAGGCACATTTTATTCGTGTCATTAAGTTCAAAACACCCAGAAAAAAGGACTTCACGAAAGTGAATTCCTTTTTTCAATGATATCCGTTCCTTGCGGAACGGGTGATATACCTTTGGTATGATATCCACCTGCGGTGGATGATATATGCTTCGCATATGAAGGAACGGATATTATATCATATTTGCAACGCAAATATATCATACGGCGCAAGTCGTATATCATATCGCGTTAGCGATATATCATTATCCCTTGCCCTCCACCGCTTTTATGTTATAATACACCCAAGGCGGTGATGATTTGAAAAAGTTATTAGCAATTTTCCTTTGTTTAGTAATGTGTTTTTGCTTTAGCGGGTGCAATAGTACCGAAAAGAAAAACGAAGAAGCTAAAGAAATGTTGACAAAGGTTTTAAACAACGAGGAAGATTTTACGGTTTACAATGTTTATGTCGATGAAACCACTGAGGAAAATTTGGAGAAATTCAGATACCCTACATATAGCAACGCACTAAATATCTTTTTGCCACTTATGTATGCTTTTGTTGATTTCGATTCCGATGGTATAGAAGAATTGTTAATTCTTGATGCAAATTATACTGATTTCTTATTTTTAAGATATGATGACGGCAAGGTTTACGGTTATGTTCATAATAGAATAAGTATGCAAGATATAAAGACTGATGGTAGTTTTATGACATTTGATTATGACGGATACAATGCAATTAGCAGAATTTCTTTCTCCGGCACCTCTTATGAAATTACTAATCTTGCTTATAAGGATGATTCGGAAAATAAATATTTATTGGATGAAGAATCGGCGCAGAAGAGCAAAGTCGAAGAATATTTTGAAAATTGGAACAAAAATACAACCAAAATTACTTGGAAAGAAATTAACTAAATGTTTTGGTGATATAAATGAATTTTGTTGCTAAAAATTTTAGTGAGCTGTCGCTTACAGAGCTTTATGAAATTTTAAAAGCTCGTTCGCAGATTTTTATATTAGAACAGAATATGCACTGTCAGGATATTGATGGTACAGATTATAAAGCCCGACACTTTTTTATCGAAAAAGATAGCAAGGTTTTAGCTTATCTGCGTGCCTATTATACCGATGACAGCAATACTGTCGTAAGATTAGGGCGTGTGCTTTCGAGTACTCACGGTACAGGGCTTGGCAAAGAGATTATGCGTTTTGCCATCAAAGATATCAAGCAAAATATGCAGTGTCAAAAAATATGCCTTGATTCTCAAAAGCACGCCATTGGTTTTTATGAAAAATTTGGTTTCAAAACCGTTTCTGATGAATTTGTCGAAGAAGGCGTTTTGCACGTAAAAATGGAGCTTGACCTTTGAATTTTCTAATCGTTTTCAAAATAATAGCATAGCCGAGTCTTTTAAAAGGCTCGGCTGTTTGTTTGTATCCGGCTGGCTTCATAGCAGTGAAAAAAATTGTTGCCTAAAGCAAGTGTTTATAGTATAATATTTTAGATATGTAATAATTCAAGTTATTAACCTTATTTTCATATAGTATTTAGTAAAAGGGGGAAAAGCGGTGGTTTATAACACAATTTTAGAAGCGATGGGGAACACGCCGATAATTAAGCTGCAAAGAATGGTAAATTCCGACTGTGCGGACATTTTTGTAAAATTTGAAGGACTCAATGTTGGCGGCTCGATAAAGACTCGTACTGCCTTTAATATGATAATTGATGCCGAAAAAAAGGGGATTATAAATAAAGATACCGTAATAGTTGAGCCTACGAGCGGAAATCAAGGAATAGGCTTGGCACTTGTAGGTGCGGTAAGAGGCTACAAGGTTAAAATCATTATGCCCGACTCTGTCAGTGAGGAAAGAAGAAAACTAATCGAGCAATACGGTGCAGAGGTGGTTTTAGTCCACGATGATGGAAATATCGGCTTGTGTATAGAAGAGTGCTTGGAAATGGCGCTGAAATACCGAGAAGAACACGAGAATGTTTTCGTTCCTCAACAGTTTGAAAATCCTGCAAATGTAGATGTTCAGTACTGCGGAACAGGCAGAGAAATTATAGAGCAATTAGACCGAAAAATTGATGGTTTTTGCTCGGGAATCGGAACAGGCGGTACGATTACGGGAATCGGCACAATGCTCAAGGAAAAAAATCCCGATATTACTATCTGGGCGGTCGAACCCGAAAATGCTGCTATTTTATCGGGTGGTTCTATTGGTACTCATCTTCAAATGGGTATTGGCGATGGCGTTATTCCCGCAATTTTAAATACCGAAATTTACGATGATTTGTGCATTATAAGTGATGCCGAGGCGCTGAATACTGCAAAGGATTTGGCTTCAAAGGAAGGCATTATGTGCGGAATAAGCAGTGGTACAAATGTAGCCGCCGCAATAAAGCTTGCAAAGAAGTTAGGGCGTGGCAAAACAGTTGTAACGGTGCTTCCTGACACTGCCGAAAGATATTTTTCGACACCGCTTTTTGACACACATTCATAATATAGAGGTTAAAAATGAGTAAATATGTCGATAAAGCAAAAGAATTATTTTTGAGCGGATATAATTGTTCACAGGCTGTATTTGGTGCTTTTTGTGATGATTTGGGACTCGATTTTGAGACTGCTGTTATGCTTTCCTCCTCCTTTGGCGGCGGTATGGGCAGGCTTCGTGAGGTGTGCGGTGCTTTAAGCGGAGCTTTTATGGTAGCGGGTCTTAAAAAGGGCTATACTTCACCAACAGATAAAGAAGCAAAAGCCAATCATTACAAGCTAATTCAAGATATGGCGGCAAAATTCAAAGAAGAAAACGGAAGTATTATTTGTCGTGAGCTTTTAGAGGGAAATATTCCGAAAAAGGAAACTCACATCCCGGAGGAGAGAACACCGCAGTATTATGCAAAACGACCTTGTGTTTATATGGTAGAAACTGCCGCACAAATCGCCGAAAATATGCTTTTTAAATAGAGCTTGATTTATAAAAAGGGGAAAAAGATGAAAAAGTTTTTAAGTATTATTTTATGCTTGGTTTTTCTTTTTTCTGCAACGGGTTGCACTAAAGAGCCCGAGGAAACAGAGGAAAAGAAGCCTGTAGCAGAAGAAAAAGCAGAGGAAAAAACGGAAGAACCCGAGGTTGTAGAGCCGACTTCATTTGATATTAAGCTTTCTTTTGTGGGTGATATGTTGCTTGCCTCCCAGCTTGACAGTATGGCATCGGGCAGTTTTAATAAATATGCCGCAACAAAACCACCTTCATATTTTCTTGAAAAGGTGAAGCATATTTTTGAAGCGGATGATTTTACATTAGTTGATATTGAAAACGTTTTTACGGACAAAGATTTGTCACCTGTAAATAAGAATTATTCACCTGCGTTTTGGTTTAAGTCCAAGACATCTAATACCGAGATTTTGACCTCATCAAGTGTTGAGGGTGTCTCCCTTGCAAATAATCACATCGGTGACTATGGTGCGACCGGCAGAAAGGATACTATCAACGCAATAAAGGATGCGGGGCTTCCTTACGGAATAGAGGGTACAATTATGTATCTCGAAAAAGAGGGCTTCAGAATTGCGGTTATTTGTCACGGTTTGTGGGGTGAATACCAAGCTAATACCATTATAAAGGAAATGAAAGAAGCTGAGGAACAGTCGGATTATCAAATCGTTTATTTCCACGGCGGCACCGAAAAAATTCACGAGCCGGAGGCTTGGAAAAAGCGTGCTTTAAGAAAATTGGTTGACAATGGTGCTGATTTGGTTGTAGGAAATCATCCTCACGTTTTACAACCTCGTGAGGTTTATAACGGTGTTGAAATTGTTTATTCAATGGGCAATTTCTGTTACGGCGGTCACAGACAACCCGAAAACAGAACAATCATTTATCAAATGAATTTGACTATTGATATTGCCACTAACACAGTAAGCAGCAGTCAGTCTAATATTATTCCTTGCTATGTTTATACAGGTAATGTGAATAATTATCAGCCCGCAGTTATTGAAAACGAAAAACACAAGCAAAAGGTTTTGGACTTTATGGATGGAAAAACTAATAGTCCACTTTAATAATTATCTTTAAAACGGAAAAAATACCTCTTGAAAGAGAGGTATTTTTTTATGCAAAGAAATATTGTAAATGTTGAAGGGTTTGAGGTTTTGGATTCGAGAAGCTGTCCGACAGTTGCTGTGAGAGTGACACTTTCAAGCGGGGAAGTTGGATTTGCGATAGCACCTTCAGGTGCCTCTACAGGCGAATTTGAGGCCTATGAAAAGCGGGATAATGAAAAACGCTATGGCGGCAAGGGCGTATTAAAAGCGGTGACATCTGTCAATACAGAAATTAAAGAACTGCTACTTAATATCGGCACTTTAAATCAACGAAAAATCGACAATGCGTTAATAGAGCTTGATGGCACAGCTAACAAAAACAGAATAGGAGCTAACGCCATTCTTGCCACATCTCTTGCAGTGGCTAAAGCGGCGGCAAAGCTATACAAAATACCGTTTTATAAATATTTAGGAGGCATAAATGCAAAAATTCTCCCAAGACCTATGCTTAATATTCTAAACGGTGGCGCACACGCCGATAATAATATAGATATTCAGGAGTTTATGATAGTGCCACAAACCTCAACCTGCTTTTTTGAGACTATCAGAATTTCGAGTGAGGTTTATCAAACATTAAAAAATATTTTAAAGGAAAAAGGCTATTCAACAGCGGTTGGCGATGAGGGTGGTTTTGCTCCGAGCCTTGAAAGTGATGAAGAGGCTTTAAGACTTATAGTTTGCGCTATAGAAAAAAGCGGATACACAACCGATCAGATAAAAATTGCACTTGATATAGCTTCAAGTGAGTGGTATGAAAACGGGGAATATATACTTCCAAAAAGAAATGTGAAAATGACAGCAGATGAATTGATTTCATATTATGAGGAATTGATTTCGAAATACCCTATTGTATCACTCGAAGACCCTTTGAGCGAAAATGACTGGGAGTCTTGGAAAAAAATCACCCAAAGGCTCGGAGACAAAATACAGCTTGTGGGCGATGATTTATTTGTCACTAATAAAGAACGCTTGCAGAAGGGAATAGAGGAAAAATGCGGTAATGCAATTCTCATAAAGCCAAATCAGATAGGAACCCTCACCGAAACGCTTGATACAATAAATTTGGCACATAGAAATGGATATAAAACAATTATTTCGCACCGCTCGGGTGAGACAGAGGACACAAGCATTGCAGATTTGGCAGTCGCTGTAAATGCAGGACAAATAAAAACAGGAGCGCCTGCACGAAGCGAAAGAAATGCAAAATATAACCGACTGCTGATTATTGAAAAGGAACTTTAAAAATAAATCCCACAGAATTTTGTTCTGTGGGATTATTGATTTACTTTATAAATTTCAAAACATCTGATATAACTTCTTCACGGCAGGAATCGTTTAATATTTCGTGGCGGAATCCATTATAAATTTTAATACTTGAATTACATCCGTTTTTGAGTAGCTTTTTGTGGACCTCTTTTACTCCTTTTGAGTAGTTGCCGACAGGGTCATCACTACCGGATATTAAGAGAATAGGCATATTTTTGTTTAGTCCTTTAAACCATTTACTTTGGTTGCAAACGTCTATTAGCTTGACAAGGTCGTGCATACCTGAAACTGTAAATTTAAAGGTGCAGAATTTATCACCTGCATATTTTGCAATGGCATTACTGTCCTTTGTAAGCCAAGCATATTTATTTCCTTTTTCGAAACGCTTGTTATAGGAGCCGAAAGCGGTGTTAATAATAAAGTCTGAAATATATTTTTCGCCCTTGAATTTTTTGATTACAGAGCTGAGAAATAATCCCATTTTGCTTAAAGAGTTTTTGCCTGCAGTTCCGCAGATTATAAGCTTATTATAAAGCTCGGGGTTATTTTCTGCCGCAATTCTTACAATAAAAGAACCCATTGAGTGACCGAAAAGGCAAAGCTCATTATCGGGATACATATTTTTTATGGTTTTTGAAACAAAAGCCACATCGTTGACCAAGTATTTCCAACCATCAACACTCGAAATAAAACCAAGCTCTGAATCATTTGTAGCGGTTTTTCCGTGACCTAAATTATCAAATCCAAAGGCTAAATATCCGTTTTCTGCAAGTCTTGACATAAAGTAATCATATCTGCCGATATGCTCGGTCATACCGTGAACAATGTGTATGAGTCCTTTGATATCATTGTCGGGTATATACATTTTACCGACAAGGGTATGAATATTGTCGGTGCTGTTAATGTTTAGCTCCTTAACCTGAATAGACATAAATTCACTCCTTAGAAAAAGTTTTAGAAACGGCTGTTTTCCAGCCATTTAGTAATTTTTCTCTTGAAGATTCTTGTATTTCGGGTGTAAATTCTCGGTCTTTTGACTCAAAACTCAAAAGCTCTGCTTTATCCTTCCAAAAGCCTACCGAAAGTCCCGCCAAAAAGGCAGCGCCCAAGGCGGTAGCCTCACTGCATTTAGGGCGAATAACTCGAATGGAAGAGATGTCCGATTGGAACTGTGCTAAAAAATTGTTGTTGGCTGCTCCGCCATCAGCACGCAGGAAGGAAATATCCATATTACTGTCATTTTCCATCGCACAAAGCAGGTCGTTTGTCTGAAAAGCGATTGACTCAAGCGCCGCTCTTATAATGTGGTTTTTGTTACTGCCACGTGAAAGACCTGTGATAGTACCTCTTGCGTACATATCCCAATAAGGAGCACCAAGTCCCGCAAACGCAGGGACTATGTAAACACCGCCATTATCATCTACCTTTAAGGCGGCTTCCTCACTTTCAGCGGCAGAGGAAATCAGTCCTAATTCATCACGAAGCCATTGCACTACCGCACCGCCTACAAAAACGCTTCCTTCAAGTGCATATTGCGGTTTTTCGCCCTGCAAGGTAGCGGCAACGGTGGTGAGAAGTCCGTTTTGACTGGATACCGCATTTTCGCCTGTATTCATAAGCATAAAACAACCTGTACCGTAGGTGTTTTTAATATCGCCCTTTGAAAAGCATTTTTGTCCGAAAAGGGCGGCTTGTTGGTCGCCGGCAATTCCTGAAACAGCAATATTTTCGCCTAAAATATTGGCCTCACCGTAAACCTCACTTGAAGATTTGACTGTGGGCAACATAGATTTCGGGATATTCAAAGCATTTAAAAGATTATCATCCCAACACATATTGTGAATATCAAAAAGCATTGTGCGGGAAGCGTTTGTATAATCGGTTACGTGAATTTTACCGCCCGATAGTTTCCAAATAAGCCAGGTATCGATAGTTCCAAAAAGAAGCTCTCCGTTTTCAGCCTTTTCTCGTGCCCCTTCAACATTATCAAGTATCCATTTGATTTTTGTACCGCTAAAATAAGCATCGATTTTAAGACCTGTTGTCTTTTTGATATAATCCTCAAGCCCGATTTGTTTTTTTAACTTCTCACAAATTTCGGCAGTTCTTCTGCATTGCCAAACTATTGCATTATAAACAGGTTTTCCTGTGTTTTTATCCCAAACTATTGTGGTTTCTCGCTGATTGGTAATACCTATTGCGGCAATTTCTTTCACATCAATTCCGCTTTTGGTTATAGCTTCGGTAAGGGAGGCATATTGTGCAGAATAAATCTCTAACGGGTCGTGTTCAACGTATCCGGATTTCGGATAAATTTGAGTAAATTCGTGTTGCGCCAAGGATACGATATTAGCTTTTTTATCGAAAATTATGGCTCGAGCACTTGTTGTGCCTTCATCGAGGGATAGGATATATTTTTTCATAAATACTACTCCCTAATAGTTACTTACTAATAATTACTCGTGGTACTCTCGGAGATATACCGCAAACAATTTCGTAATTTATGGTGTTTGATTTCTCGGCCAAAACATCGACTGACAGCTCTTTGCCGAAAAGCAAAACCTCATCACCCATTTTGACATCGGGAATATCACTCACATCGACAGCCATTTGGTCCATACAAACTCGGCCTAAAATGTTAGCCTTTTTACCGTTTATAATGACATATCCGTTATTTGAAAGAAGTCTTGGGTAGCCATCTGCATAGCCCGCCGCTATGGTGGCGATTTTCATACTTTTTTCTGCCTTAAAGGTTCTGCCATAGCTTACAGTATCGCCTTCATTTATGTTTTTAACCATTGAAACTACCGATTTGAGTGTCATTACAGGCTTAAAATCAATATCAAATTGTGAAGCAGATGAAGGGGATAGTCCGTAAAGGATTATGCCGGGTCTTGTCATATCAAGCAGTTTGTCTTTATCGGTTATAAGTGCCGCAGAATTTGCACAATGGCAAATTTTAGGACTGATACCGCTTGATTTCAAGACAGAAACAGCTTCTAAAAATCTTTTGCATTGCTCGTTAGTCCAACCATCATCACTTAAAATTTCTCGGTCAGATTCAGAGAAGTGAGTAAAGACACCTTCACAAATAAGGTTGTCTTTTTTAGCTGACTCTATCACTTCTTCAATACCCTTTAAATCATCAGTTCTGCAATCAAAGCCAAGTCTTGACATACCGGTATCAAGCTTTAAATGTGCTTTTATCCTGACTCCAGCTTTCTTTGCATATTCGGATAAAAGGGTTGCGTATTCGAGCGAATAAACGCATTGAGAAATATCGTATTTATAAAGCTTATCTGCCATATTAAAGGGTGTATATCCAAGTATTAAAATAGGCTTTTTAATATCTATCTTACGAAGCTGTATCGCCTCATCAATATTTGAAACCGCAAACCAATCTGTGCCAATTTCTTCTAAAACGGGGGCAATATATTCAACCGAATGACCATAAGCATTGGCCTTTACAACAGACATAATAAGCGTATTTTCGTTTTTTTGCTTTATTAAGTTGAAATTATACTTCAAAGCGGACAAATCAATTTCTGCCCAGGTTCTGTGTAAAAAATCCATTTAGAATAAATCTCCTAATTGTTATTTTGGGTTGCAAAATTATTCAATATTAAGGTCGGAATAGCTACACATTGAAACGGAAAAGAACAATATCCCCGTCTTGCATTACATATTCTTTTCCTTCGCTACGAACGAGACCTTTTTCCTTGGCTGTTACCATATTTCCGCCACAAGCCATAAAATCATTATATGCTATAACCTCTGCACGAATAAATCCACGCTCAAAGTCGGAGTGGATTTTACCGGCAGCTCCAGGTGCTTTAGTACCCTTTGTAATAGTCCAGGCACGAACCTCGGGTTTGCCGGCTGTAAGGTAAGAAATAAGACCTAAAAGTGAATAGCACTTTTGAATCATTCTGTCAAGGCCTGAACGCTCGAGGCCCAGCTCCTCTAAAAACATTGCTTTTTCTTCTGCTTCAAGTCCTGAAATTTCAGCCTCCAAAGCGGCACAAATCGGTAATATTTCTGCCTTTTCTTTGTTTGCAATTTCTTGTACCAAAGCATAGTTTTTGTTACCTTCGATACCTGCTGCGAAGTCATCCTCACTCATATTACAAGCGTAAATTACAGGTTTTGCAGAAAGAAGTGCTGTGGTGTTTATAATTTCTTGTTCACTGTCATCCAAAATTTCAACCGAACGAGCGGGAAGACCATTTTCAAGATGAGCAATGAGGCGTTTGAGGAAATCAACCTCGGTCTGCATTTTTTTGTCGCCCTTTAAAGCCTTTGTCGCTTTGTCAAGACGGCGCTGTGCCATTTCAATATCCGAGAAAATAAGCTCAAGATTTATGGTTTCGATATCACGTACAGGGTCAACCGAGCCTTCAACGTGGATAATATCAGTACTTTCAAAGCAACGAACAACGTGAACTATAGCATCAACCTCACGAATGTTTGAAAGGAATTTGTTGCCGAGCCCTTCGCCCTTGGAAGCGCCTTTTACAAGACCTGCAATATCAACAAATTCAATTACTGCAGGGGTGAATTTATCAGGATTGTAAATTTCGGCTAATTTTTCGAGTCGCTCATCGGGAACACTAACCATACCAATGTTTGGTTCAATTGTGCAAAAGGGATAATTTGCCGACTGTGCGCCTGCGTTTGTAATAGCATTAAATAAAGTCGATTTGCCGACATTTGGCAATCCTACCATTCCTAGTTTCATAAAATAAATACATCCTTTTTTAAAACTGTTTTATCTAATTATAAAGCTTTATTACTATATTATCAAGGAAAAAGTTTGAAAAAGTTTCGTTCAGGCAATAAAATACTTTGATTTTTCCCGAATTATATAGTATAATCTAAATTGATAATTTGTAAATATTAGGGAGGTATTGTTTTGCCTACAAATTATAATGTACCGCTTTCAAAAATAATAAAGGAATTTTCGCTCGAAGTTTTGAATATGCCTAATGACAGGGGAGAGGTTTTAATCACCTCTACTGAAACTAACAGGCCAGGACTTCATATGGCGGGATATTTCGAATTTTTCGATGAAACTCGTATTCAAATCATCGGCAAAAGTGAAGAAAGCTTTTTAGAAAGATTTACTCCTGAAAAAGCAAATGAGCGTTTAGAAGAACTTTTCTCTCGCAAACCCGTTGCAGTAGTTGTTTGTCGAGGTTTAGATATTAGCAATGCATATATAGAAAATGCAAAAAAATATAACGTACCCCTGCTTCGCAGCAGTGAGTCAACCTCTAACTTTGAATCATCGCTTATTGCATTTTTAAATGTTCAGTTAGCGCCGAGACTTACAACACACGGTGTTTTGGTCGAGGTTTACGGTGAGGGTATTTTGCTGCTTGGTGAAAGCGGTGTAGGTAAATCTGAAACTGCTATCGAGCTTGTCAAGCGTGGACACCGACTCATAGCCGATGATGCGGTAGAAATCAGACGTGTTTCGAGTCGCTCGCTTGTCGGTACTGCTCCCGACAACATAAGACACTTTATTGAGCTTCGTGGTATCGGTATCATAAACGCAAGTCGTATTTTCGGTGCAGGTGCGGTAAAGCTTACCGAAAAAATCGACCTTATTATCAATATCGAGCCTTGGGATGTTAACAAGGTTTATGACAGAATGGGACTTGAGAATCAGACAACCGAGATTTTGGACCTTAAAATCCCTTCTCTTACCATCCCTGTAAAGCCGGGCAGAAACTTGGCAGTAATTATTGAGGTTGCTGCTATGAACAGTCGCCAGAAGAAATTGGGCTACAATGCGGCAGAGGATTTGCTCAAAAAGCTCGGTATGACTGATGATGAAAATAACACAGACACAGAAACGGTAAACCCGTTTTAATAAGTTTTAAGTAAAGGAGAAAATTATGTATAGATTGGGTATTGATTTGGGTGGCACAAATATTGTAGCAGGTGTCGTTAATGAGAATTATGAAATAATTGCTACTGCAAAGAGAAAAACAAACTCGCCCCGTCCGGCAGAAGAAATCGTTTCCGATATGGCAGCTGTGGCTCTTGAGGCTATCGAAAAGGCAGGGCTTAAAAATTCAGATATTGACAGTGCAGGTGTGGGTTCACCCGGTACTATTGATAATAAAAACGGAATTATCTGTTACGCTAACAATTTAGGCTTTTTAGATGTTCACGTATCGGATATGCTAAAAGAAAAAACAGGCCTTACTTTCTTTGTGGAAAATGATGCCAATGCTGCGGCTTATGGTGAATTTATAGCGGGTGCAGGCAAAGGAACAAAGAATTTTATAATGATTACCTTGGGTACAGGTGTAGGCGGCGGAATTATAATTGATGGGAAAATTCATTCCGGCTTTAATTTTGCGGGTGGCGAGCTTGGTCACAGCGTAATTGTAGTAGATGGTGAAATTTGTTCTTGCGGCAGAATGGGTTGCTGGGAGGCTTATTCTTCTGCTACAGCGCTTATCCGCCAGACTAAACAAGCTATGAAAAGATATCCCGACAGCTTAATGTGGGAGCTTTGTGACAACGACATAAACAAGGTTAGCGGCAGAACCTCTTTTGAAGCTATGCGTAAAGGTGATATGGCGGCTAAAATGGTTGTTGACCAATATGTAAAATATTTGGCTGTGGGTATCGCTAACAATATAAATATCTTCCAGCCAGAAGTGATCGCAGTGGGTGGCGGCATTTCTAAGGAGGGCGATGCTTTGATTGAACCTGTAAGCAAAATTGTGGCAGGCGAAAACTATGCTCGCAGACTCGACAAAAAGGCTCTTGTTAAGGCGGCAGAGCTTGGTAATGACGCCGGTATTATCGGTGCAGCATATATAAGCGATATATACAAATAATTTTTAAAGGATTCGGCGATGGATTTAAAGGCTTTTACAGAATTTTTAGAAAAAGAAAAAATTGAATATGTTTGCCAAGAGCCTATGTCTCTTCACACAAGCTTTAAAATCGGTGGAAACGCAGATGCTTTTGTTTTTGTGAAAGACTTCGATGAGCTGAAAAAGACTGTTTTTTACTTGAAAAACAGTAAAATACCTTATATGGTAATCGGAAAAGGCTCAAACCTTTTGGTATCTGATAAAGGAATTGAGGGTGCGGTTATATCTCTGTCGAAGTTAGACAAAATTTCGGTTTCAGATGATGAAATCACAGTCGGAGCAGGAGCAACACTTGCCACACTTTGCAAAACAGCGCTTGATAATTCGCTTTCGGGACTCGAATTTGCCTTTGGTATTCCGGGAGCGGTAGGCGGTGCTGTCTATATGAACGCCGGAGCTTACGGTGGTGAAATGGGTGACTGTATTGTGTCCTGTGACTACCTTGATAATGATGGTGAAATTAAGACTATAAAAGCCGAGGATATGGATTTAGGCTACAGAACAAGTATCTTTAAAACAAATGACAAGATAATCCTGTCTGCCAAATTTAAGCTTAAAAAAGGCGATAAAAGTGAAATTAGGTCTGCGATGGAGGATTTTCTTTCTCGCCGAAAGGAGAAGCAACCGCTCGAATATCCGAGTGCGGGAAGCACCTTCAAGCGACCTGAGGGTTATTTTGCAGGCGCTTTAATCGAAAAGAATAATCTAAAGGGCGTATCTGTCGGCGGGGCACAGGTGAGCTGTAAACACGCAGGCTTTGTTATAAATACGGGAAACGCTTCTGCTCAGGATGTTTTAAATCTTATAGAAAAGATTAAAGATACTGTTTTGGAAAATGACAAAGTAGAGCTTTGTCCCGAAGTAATATTTGTCGGCAGAAAGTAATTCACAAGGGAAGAAAATTGTAATGTCTTTTTGTGCAGAAGTAAAAAATGAACTTATAAATTTAAGACTGTCAAACTGCTGTAAATCGTCATTTGCATACGGTTTTATGCTTTTTGGCAGGTCTTTTTCTATTAAAAAAATAGTCCTTCAAACAGGAAACGAAAATGTCGCAAAGGCTTACGGTGATGCAGTTTACAGAGCTTATAAAATAAAACCGAAAATTTCCTGCGGCGGAAGTGTAAGGCCTACCTTCAAAGCAGAAATACCCGATGAAACCGACAGACTTAAAATTTTAGCTTCTATTGATTTCGGAATCGGGGAAAATAAAATTGATACATCGGTTTTTATTCGTGACTGCTGTGTGTTGGCTTTTTTGCGTGGAGCTTTTTTGGCGTGCGGAAACATAAACGACCCCGAAAAAGAATATCGGGCAGAGTTTAATGTGAAAAATGAGGATTTAGCCGAAGAACTTTATTTGCTCTTGTCTGAATACGATATAAATATGCGAATGACAAAGAGGCAAAACGGTGTTCAGCTATACACAAAGGAAAGCACCACTGTTGAGGACTTACTCACTCTAATCGGAGCCGGCAGAAAAACACTCGACATAATTGATACTAAAATTATGAAGGGTGTAAAAAATAATATAAACAGGGCAAGAAATTGTGATAATGCAAATATCTCTAAAACGGTTGAGGCTTCTATTAAGCAAAGAACCGCAATTGAGTTTTTGGAAAAAGCGGACAGGCTTTACAGTCTTCCGCACGAGCTTTTAGAGGCGGCGCTCCTTCGGAAAGAAAACCCAGAAGCTACTTTGAAGGAACTTTGCAGAATATCTGACACTCCGCTCACCATTTCGGGACTTAATCACAGGCTGAAACGGATAATCGAAATTTACGAGGAAATGGAAAAAACAGCACTATAAAAAAGGCTTCTCCTTGAGGAGAAGCTGTCACGAAGTGACTGATGAGGTGTTTAAATGAATGAAAGTTATAATCCAAAATTACGACAAAATTCGAGAAATTTGAGAAAGAATATGACACGTCAAGAAAAACACCTTTGGTATGATTTTTTGAAAAATTTGCCGATTACTGTTAATAGACAAAAAATCTTTGAAAACTATATTGTTGATTTTTATTGTGCGGAATATAAGCTTGTTATCGAGCTTGACGGTTCGCAACATTTTGAAGATGAAAATATACAACGAGATATGAAAAGGGATGAATATTTTAAAAGCAACGGTATTAAGGTTTTAAGATATTCAAATCTTGATATTGATAAAAATTTTGTCGGTGTTTGCAGCGATATTTTGCTTAATATGAAAAAGATGTAAACACCTCATCCGCCTCGTATGCTCGGCACCTTCTCCTCAAGGAGAAGGCTTATACTAAAAACTTTTCACCTTTTCTCAAGGAGAAGTCTTATAATTAAAATTACATCAGAAAGGAAGGTATAGCTTTATGGAGTTTACACATTTGCATTTGCATACAGAATACAGTCTTTTAGATGGCTGTTGCAGAATTAAAAAGCTTATCGACAAAGCCTCCGATATGGGCTTTAAAAGTCTGGCTATTACCGACCACGGTGTAATGTACGGTGCGATTGAGTTTTACAAATACGCAAAACAAAAGGGTATAAAGCCGATTATCGGGTGCGAGGTTTATGTTTCACCCCGAAGTCGCTTCGACAAGCAAAAGGGAATAGACAGCAACTATTCACATATTGTTTTGCTTTGCAAAAACGAAGAGGGTTATAAAAATCTCATAAAATTAGTATCATTAGGCTTTACAGAGGGTTTTTATTCAAAACCTCGTGTTGACAGAGAAAGCCTTAAGAAATATTCAAATGGACTGATTGCTCTTTCTGCCTGTCTTGCGGGCGAAATTCCAAAACAAATCCTAAACGGTGAATATGAAAAGGCTAAAGAGACAGCGCTTTGGTATAAAAATGTCTTTGGTGAGGGTAACTACTATCTCGAAATCCAAGACCACGGTATCAGAGAACAAAAGATAGTAAATCCTAAAATAATTAAGCTGTCAAACGAAACCGATATTCCGCTTGTTGTGACAAATGATGTGCATTATATAGAAAGTGATGACTATAAAATGCACAAGGTTTTGTTGTGCGTGCAAACGGGCAGCAATATTAACGAGGAAAGTGCCCTCGAATTTAAAACAAATGAGTTTTATTTAAAATCGGGGGAGGAAATGGCAGCACTTTTCCCCGAAAATTTAGAGGCAATAGAGAATACTAACGAAATTGCAGAAAAGTGCAATTTGGAGTTTGAGTTTGGCAAAATCAAGCTTCCTCGTTTTGATATAGGAGAAAAGGACCATTTCGAATATTTTAAAGAAAAATGCTTTGAGGGGTTAAATGAAATCTTTATAAACCCTGCTCAAAAATATATTGACAGACTGAATTATGAGTTGTCGGTCATAAATGAAATGGGATATGTTGACTACTATTTGATTGTAGCCGATTTTGTAAATTATGCCAAAAAAAGCGGTATTCCCGTAGGCCCCGGTCGTGGCTCGGGAGCGGCTTCGCTTGCGGCGTATTGTATCGGAATTACAGGTATTGACCCGATAAAATATGACCTTTATTTTGAGCGTTTTTTAAATCCTGAACGTGTTTCAATGCCTGATTTCGATATAGATTTTTGCTATGTTAACAGACAAAAGGTAATTGATTATGTAATCGAAAAATACGGAAAAGACCGTGTTTCACAAATTGTCACCTTTGGTACGATGGCAGCTCGTGCAGCTATCCGTGATGTAGGTCGTGCTATGGATATTCCATATGCTACCTGTGACAGAGTGGCAAAGCTTATTCCGCAGTCTGTAAATATGACAATTGATAAAGCTTTGGAAATTTCTAAAGAGCTTGTCACCTTGTATGAAAACGATAGTCAAATAAAAGAGCTTGTAGATATGGCAAGACGACTTGAGGGTATGCCGAGACACGCATCTACTCACGCCGCAGGTGTTGTTATTTCGGACAAGCCTGTCGCCGAATATGTGCCCCTTTCTGTTAATGATGATGCAGTTGTAACACAATATACAATGACCTCGCTTGAGGAATTGGGGCTTCTCAAAATGGATTTTTTGGGACTTCGCAACTTAACTGTTATTGATGAAACCCAAAAGTATATCAGAGAAAAAGACCCACAGTTTGATATTGAAAAAATTCCGCTCGATGATGAAAAAACCTACCGCCTTATGTCAAAGGGACTGACCGATGGCGTTTTTCAGTTCGAGTCGGATGGTATGAAAAATGTCCTTCGCCAATTTGGTCCTCACTCGATTGAGGATTTGACAGCTATTTTGTCACTTTACAGACCGGGACCGATGGATTCTATTCCACGTTATATAAATAATAAGCATCATCCCGAAAGCATTACCTATGATACACCTCTTTTAAAGCCGATTTTGGATGTTACCTATGGCTGTATTGTTTATCAAGAACAGGTAATGCAGGTTTTTCGTGCCCTTGCGGGATATTCGCTCGGTCGTGCTGATATAGTTCGGCGTGCTATGGCAAAGAAAAAGCACGATGTGATGAAACGGGAGCGTGAATTTTTCATCTTTGGCGAAAAGGATGAAAAAGGCAATGTAATAACCGAGGGTGCAATAGCCAGAGGTGTAAGTGAGCAAACAGCCAACAAGATTTTTGATGAAATGTCAAGCTTTAGCTCCTATGCTTTTAACAAAGCACACGCTTGTGCTTATTCCTTTGTGGCTTACAGAACTGCCTATTTAAAATGCCATTATCCATCGGAATATTTTGCCTGCCTTATGACAAGTATGATGGATTCTGCTTCTAAAATCTCGCTTTATACTGCCGAATGCCGAAAAAACGGTATCAAGGTTTTGCCGCCTTCGGTGAATAAGAGCAGAGCAGGCTTTACACCTGATGAAAAGAATATTCGTTTTGGACTTTCTGCTATTAAGAATTTGGGTGTGGGACTTATTTCTCGCCTTATAACTGAGCGGGAGCAAAACGGCGAATATACTTCAATGTATGATTTTTGCCTTAGAAATTACTCACGTGAGTTTAACAGAAAAGCGCTCGAAGGACTTATAAAAAGCGGAGCACTTGATTCACTTGAGGATAATAGACGTCAAATGCTTTATAATATAGAGGGTGTTTTGGCGGCGGTTGAAAATGAAAAACGATATTCCGGGGAAGGTCAGCTCAATCTCTTTGAGGAGATGGGTGAGCCTAATACATTTGTTCCGGCAAAGATGGAGGAAATGGCAGAGGAATTAAAGCTTGAGCTTGAAAAGGAGGCAACAGGGCTTTATCTTTCCTCTCACCCGATGGAAAAGTATCAGAATTTCATAAAAAATGCAAACTTCACAAAGCTTTCTGATGTGATTTCCGGCAGGGCATCTGATGGGAAAAGAGTGAGTGTAGCAGGAATTATTACAGGTCTTAAAGTGCGAAATTTGAAGAACAATTCGATTTTGGCTTCAGCAAGGCTTGAGGACATAACCGCAACAGTACCTGTCACGATTTTTTCGAAAGCATATACTGAATATAAGACCTTACTTTCTTCAAATAAGCCTTTGATATTAAGCGGAAAAATCTCCGAACACGAGGACAGAGAAACCGAAATTGTTTGTGAAAGGGTAGAGCCAATGCCCGAAAACGCAGAAAAAGTGCCTCCTAAAAAGATGACTTCGGGGCTTTATTTAAAGCTTAAAAACACTTCTTGTAATGAGTTTTCTGCAGCGAAGGAAGTTCTTTCGCAGTTTTCAGGTGACATAGCGGTTTATATTTATCTTACCGACACGAAACGAAAGCTCGAGGCAACACGAAATCTTTGGGTGAGAGAAAGTGATGAACTTTTAACTGCTTTATATGATATTTTAGGTGAAGAAAATGTAAAATTAGTTAAATAAAGTGTTGAAAATTCAAAGATTTTGTTATATACTATGTTTTGATTTAATTTTGTATTATTTTGGAGTTGATATATATTATGAAAACAATAGGCGTATTAACCAGTGGCGGAGATGCTCCCGGTATGAATGCCGCAGTGCGTTCTGTTGTCAGAACTGCTATTTCGCTCGGTATGACAGTTAAAGGTATAAGACGTGGTTACAACGGTCTTATCGATGGTGATATTTTTGATTTAGATATCCGCTCTGTATCGGATATTATCCACAGAGGCGGTACTGTGCTTTATACTGCAAGAAGTCCTCTTTTCAAGACAGAGGAAGGTATGGCTGAGGCTATTAAAAATTGCAAAAAGCACGGAATTGAGGGCATTGTTGTAATCGGTGGCGATGGCTCTTTCAGAGGAGCTCGTGATTTGTCACTTCGTGGTATTCCTTGCGTTGCAATTCCCGGCACTATAGACAACGATATTTCTTCTACAGAATATACTGTAGGCTTTGATACTGCTATGAATACAGCTATGGAAATGGTTGATAAAATCCGAGACACAGCACAGTCACACGACCGCTGCAGTGTTGTTGAAGTTATGGGCAGGCATGCAGGATTTTTGGCACTTCAATGCGGTATTGCTGTTGGTGCTACTGCTGTTTTAGTGCCCGAGGTTGAGTATGATTTACAAGAAGTAATCACAAAAATTAAAAAATCACAGCTCACAGGCAAAAAGCACTTCATTATTGTAGTAGCAGAAGGTGTCGGCGGTGTTGATGAAATTTCAAAGAAAATTGAGGAAGCTACCGGCATTGAAACAAGGGCTACTGTTTTAGGACACGTTCAGCGTGGAGGTCGTCCTACTGTTCGTGACCGTGTATATGCTACTCGTTTCGGCTATGCCGCTGTTCAGCTTTTGAATGAGGGTATCGGCAACCGTGTTGTAGGTATGAATCACGGACAAATTGTAAATTATGATATTTACGAGGCTCTCAATATGAAAAAGCCTTTTGATACCGAATTGTTCGAAGTGGCAAATACTACATCTATCTAAAAAAGTGAGCCGAATTTATCGGCTCTTTTTTGCTTTAGAAAGGAAAATTATGAGAATTAAGGTTTTAGTCGGTATGAGTGGGGGAGTAGATTCTTCTGTTTGTGCCAAGGTTTTAAAGGATTTGGGTTATACTGTCGGCGGTATGACGCTTTCCCTTTGCGAAACGGAAAATGACACGAGTGTTTCCGATGCAAAATCGGTATGCGATAAAATGGGTATTGAGCATTTTGCAATTGATTTAAGGGATGAATTTAAAAAAATTGTTATGTCAGATTTTATAAATGAATATAAAATCGGCAATACACCCAACCCTTGTATCGTTTGCAATAAGTATATAAAGTTTGGAATTATGTTAGAGCGTGCAACCAAACTCGGTTTTGACAAAATTGCTACAGGGCATTATGCAAGGGTAGAAAAGGTTGGTGACAGATATTTGCTCAAACGTGCAAAGGATTTGTCAAAGGACCAGTCCTATGTACTTTATAACTTGACACAGGAAAAGCTTAAAAGGGTGCTTTTTCCTTTGGGCGACTATACAAAACCTGAAATCAGGGGAATTGCCTCAACCGAAGGCTTTCTAAATGCCGACAGACCCGACAGTCAGGATATATGTTTTGTGCCCGATGGCGATTATGCTAAATTTATAGAAAAAAATGATAATTATAAATCGGTTGAGGGCGACTATGTCGATATAAATGATAACTTTTTAGGTAAGCATAAAGGGGTTATCAATTATACAATCGGACAACGCAAAGGACTCGGTATTGCTCTTGGCAAACCACAGTTTGTAATCGATAAATGTGCCAAAACCAATAAGGTTATTTTAGGTGATGAGGAGCATTTGTTCAAAACAAAGGTTTATGTAAAAGATGTAAATTTCATTCCTTTTGATGATTTGAATGGTGAAATGCAGGTTACAGTAAAACTTCGTTATCGTCACGAGCCGTCACAGGCTGTTATAAGAAAAACGGAAAACGGTATTATAGAAATCGAATTTGCCAATCCTCAAAGAGCACCTTCTCCCGGACAGTCGGCTGTATTTTATGATGGCGATATAGTCGTGGGCGGAGGAGTAATAATCAATGTGTAATCGGAAAGCCGCTGTCACTTTGTGAGACCTCCATTTGTGTCGGGTAAGTTGAGCTGCAACCCTTATCAGAATCAGCCTAAATCGATTTGTCACAAGTGAAAAAACAAAGAAAACAACCTAAAAAGAGGATATGATTATGGATATAAAGCTTGGGAAATATAGGCATTTTAAAGGTAATATGTATGAGGTTTTGGGGTTTGCCAAAAACAGCGAAACCTGCGAAGAAATGGTAATTTACAGGGCGCTTTACGGCGAAAATGAGGTTTGGGTAAGACCCAGCTCTATGTGGAACGAAACGGTAGAGCGTGGCGGTAAAATATATAAAAGATTTGAGTTTGAAGGAGAATAAAATGCTCAAAATTTAATGTCGCAATCTGTTGACATTAAAGCTTTTTTGTAGTAATATACATATATGTTATTATCATATATTAGGGGCTTGTTTGGATGAAGACTTTGGAAGAAAAGATTTTAAAGGAAGGCACGGTTCTTCCCGGTCATATATTAAAGGTAGGCTCGTTTCTTAATCACCAAATCGATGCGGATTTTGTAATGGAAATGGGTGAGGAAATCAAACGCCTTTTTTCAGATGCCGACATTAACAAGGTTTTGACTATTGAAACTTCCGGTATTGCGATTGCGTTGGGTGCGGCGGCAAAAATGCACATACCGCTTGTTTTCGCAAAGAAAAACAAGTCGAGCAATGTAAACGGTGAGGTTTACTCCACAACAGTCCATTCCTACACACACGGTACAGATTACACCGTTGTAGTAAGCAAGGATTTTTTAACAAAGGATGATAAGGTACTTATAGTTGATGACTTTCTTGCAAACGGAAAGGCACTGGTCGGTCTTATAGATTTAGTTGGACAGGCAGGTGCTGAGCTTGTGGGTTGCTGTACCGCTATTGAAAAGGGTTTTCAAAAGGGTGGCGACGGCTTACGTGAACAGGGAATAAGAGTAGAATCACTTGCTATTATTGATGAAATGACCGATTCTGCAATTACTTTCCGTAAATAATTTTTGGATGTAATAAACATTTTATAAAAAATCTTAGGAGGAAAAGAAAAATGAAAAAGATTATTGCATTATTGTTGGCTATGCTTATGCTCGTGTCATTTGCAGGTTGTTCAAAGGATGAAGATGGCGGCAGAAGCACTGCTGCAAAATCCGACCTGAAGGTTGGCTTTATTTTCTTGCACGACGAGCAATCAACCTATGACAAAAACTTCATGGATGCTGCTAAAGCTGCTTGTGAAGAAATGGGTGTTGAATATGCTCAAAAGACACAGATTCCCGAATCTAAAAAGTGCTATGATGCTGCTGTTGAGCTCATTGAGGTTGACGGCTGCGACATCATCTTCGCTGACAGCTTCGGTCATGAGTCTTTCCTTATCGCCGCTGCAAAGGAATATCCTGATGTAGAGTTCTGTCACGCAACAGGTACTCAAGCACACACAGCAGGTCTCAAAAACTTCCACAACGCATTTGCTTCTATCTACGAAGGTAGATATCTTGCAGGTGTTGCTGCAGGCTTAAAGCTCAATGAAATGATCGATGCCGGCACAATCACCGAAAATCAGGCAAAAATGGGTTATGTAGGTGCATTCACATTTGCTGAAGTTATTTCAGGTTACACCTCTTTCTACCTCGGTGCTAAATCTGTTTGCCCCGCTGTTACTATGGATGTTAAGTTCACAGGTTCTTGGTACGATGAGCAAAAGGAAAAGGAAGCTGCTCAAGCTCTTATCAACGGTGGTTGCGTGCTTATAAGCCAACACGCTGACTCAATGGGCGCTCCTACCGCTTGTGAAACTGCAGGCGTTCCCAACGTTTCTTACAACGGTTCTACAGTTGCAGCTTGCCCCAATACCTTTATCGTTTCTTCAAGAATTGACTGGACACCTTACTTCAAGTATATGATTAAGTGCGTACAGGACGGTAAGGCTATCGATGCTGACTGGACAGGTACTATTGAAACAGGTTCTGTTGTTTTGACCGACGTAAATGAAAAGGTTGCAGCAAAGGGCACTGTTGAAAAGCTTAACGAAGTTAAGGACAAGCTCTTAAAGGGCGAAATCAATGTATTTGATACCGCTAACTTTAAGGTTAAGGGCGAGGTTCTTCCTTCATACAAGGCTGACGTTGATACTGATGCTAACTTTGAAAAGGATACCGAAGTTATCGAAAACGGTATATTCTACGAATCAAAGCATCGTTCAGCTCCTTATTTTGATATTGAAATCGACGGCATTAAACTTCTTGACAGAAATTACGGCTGATTTTAATCTTATGTTTGAGACGGGGAAAGCCCCGTCTCAAACTAATTTTGAAGAAATTATTATATCATATAGTAATTTCTTGAGAATTATTTGAACGGAGGTTTATCGTGACAAAACAACCTGCTATTGAACTTAAAAATATAACAAAAACCTTTGGCAAAAAGGTCATCGCCAACAAAAATGTAAATCTTACTGCTTATCGTGGTGAGATTCTTTCCATTTTAGGCGAAAACGGAAGCGGAAAAACCACCCTTGTTAATATGATTTCGGGCATTTATTTCCCCGATGAAGGTCAAATTTTTATTGACGGACAAGAGGTAGTTATTAGTTCACCTAAAGAGGCTTTTGATTATAAAATCGGTATGATTCACCAGCATTTTAAGCTTGTTGATGTTTTTTCTGCTACTGAAAATATAATTTTAGGGCTTAATGATAAGGAAAAATTTAATATCAAAGTTGCCGAAAATAAGGTAAAGGAAATTTCGGCAAAATACGGTTTTGAAATTGACCCGACAAAGAAAATATATGAAATGTCGGTTTCCGAAAAGCAGACAGTTGAAATTATCAAGGTGCTTTACAGAGGTGCGGATATTCTTATTCTTGATGAGCCTACTGCTGTGCTTACTCCCCAAGAAACTGAAAAGCTTTTCAGCGTTCTTCGTAAAATGAGAGATGATGGCAAAGCAATTATTATCATAACTCATAAGCTTCACGAGGTATTATCCTTATCTGACAGAGTTTCAGTTCTTCGTAAGGGAGAGTATGTCGGCACAGTAAATACCGCCGAAACAAATGAATCACAGCTTACTGAAATGATGGTCGGTAAAAAGGTTGACCTCAACATTGAGCGAAATGATCCCGAAAATGTTTCCAAGAGATTGGAAGTAAAAAACATTACCTGTGTTGACAGACTCGGTACTACAATGCTTGACAATATTTCCTTTACTGCAAACAGCGGTGAAATTTTGGGTGTTGCGGGTATTGCGGGCAGCGGACAGCGTGAACTGCTTGAATCAATTGCCGGACTTCAAAAGCTTAATGGCGGCGAAATTTTATACAACAACCCTAAAACCGGTAATACTGAAAATTTGCGTGACAAAACTCCTATGCAAATCAGAAATATGGGTGTTAGACTTTCCTTTGTGCCCGAGGATAGACTTGGTATGGGACTTGTGGGCAATATGGATATTGTCGATAATATGATGTTAAGGTCATATCGCAAGGGCAATTCTATGTTCTTAAAGCGTAAAAAGCCAAAGGACCTTGCAATGAAAATTATACACGACCTTGAGGTTGCGACTCCGAGTGCTTCAACTCCTGTAAGAAGGCTTTCGGGAGGTAACGTTCAAAAGGTGTTGGTTGGTCGTGAAATTGCTTCTTCACCGACAGTTTTGATGGTTGCTTACCCTGTAAGAGGTCTTGATATCAACTCCTCTTACCTTATTTACAATCTTCTCAATGAGCAAAAGAAAAATGGCGTTGCTGTAATATTTGTAGGTGAAGACCTTGATGTTTTGCTTGAGCTTTGCGATAGAATTATGGTTATTGGCTCCGGCAGAATTACAGGTGTTGTTGATGCAAGAACTGCAACAAAAGAAGAAATAGGTCTTCTTATGACAAAATCAAAAGAGGAAAGGAATGATGATAATGGATAACACTATGGCAATAAAAAAGCATCACGAGCCATTATTCCATGTGGTTAAGCGTGATGATTTACCTGCCTTTAAGGCTTGGCTTATCCGTATCGCCACTATTGTAATCGCTTTTCTATTGGTCGGATTTTTTTCAATGATGATTTCCGGCAGCTCTTTTTCCTCTACGTACGAAGTAATGTTTTCGGGTGTCTTTGGTAGGCTTTTTGAGGGCTATACAACAATGTTTTGGAAATATTTACAGGAAATTGCGATTTTGCTTTCCTTGGCTTTAGCACTTACTCCTGCATTTAAGATGAAGTTTTGGAACTGCGGTGCAGAAGGACAAGCCTTGATGGGTGGATTGGCTTCTATTATTTGTATGATAGAGTTAGGCGACAAGCTTCCTTATCCGGCTCTTATAGCGGTTATTGCAATTTCGAGTATTTTAATGGGTGCTGTTTGGGGTTTAATACCTGCAATATTTAAGGCACATTTTAACACAAATGAAACACTTTTTACCCTTATGATGAACTATATTGCAACACAGATAATCGCTTATTACGTTTATATTAAGGGCGGCGGCTCAAACGTTATCAATCCTGTTTCGGCAGGTAATTTCCCGTCTGTGGGAGCTAATGATTATTTTGTTAATATTGTTACTGTTGCAGCTATCACAATTCTTATGTATGTTTATCTCAAGCACAGTAAGCAAGGGTACGAAATTTCGGTTGTTGGCGAATCTCAAAATACTGCAAGATACATTGGTATCAATGTTAAAAAGGTTATTATTCGCACTATGATTATTTCGGGTGCACTTTGTGGTGTTACAGGTATGCTTTTGGTTGCGGGTACTGACCACAGCATCAATATTAACAGTGTTGGTGGTCAAGGCTTTACTGCAATTCTTATGTCATGGCTCGGACAGTTCAACCCTTTTATTATGGTTGTTATGACTGCTATTGTTGTATTTTTGAGAATTGGTGTTGCAAAGGTTGCAGACACCGCCTTATTAAATTCATCATTTGCAGAAATTATGGTCGGTATCGTTATTCTTATGCTTGTTGGTTGCGAATTTTTCATCAGATATTCCATCAAGTTTAAGCATAGTAAAAAGGAGGCACAGGTATGATTGTAGAATTTATTTGTCGTGCCATTTTACTTGGTGTTCCGCTTTTATATGGTTCGGTTGGTGAAATTATAACAGAAAAATCAGGTCACCTTAATCTCGGCATACCGGGTATAATGTATGTCGGCGCTATAAGCGGTGTCGTTGGCTCCTTCCTTTATGAAAATTCCTGTGGTAACGATATTGCGAATATGAATCCGGCCCTTGCTATTTTAATTCCTCTGTTGTGTACTATTGCAGGCTCAATACTTATGGGTCTTATATACAGCTTTTTGACCGTCACACTTCAAGCAAATCAAAATGTTACCGGTCTTGCACTCACAACATTTGGTATTGGTGTAGGAAACTTTTTGGGCGCATCGCTTATCAACATTACTAAAAGTGAATTGCCTTCAATCGCTCTTACAAATTCAAGTTCTTTCTTTACCGTAAAGTTGCCCTTTGCTGATGATTTAGGTTCTGTTGGCAAAATTTTGTTTTCACACGATTTCTTAACCTATTTAGCGATAATTATAGCAATAGTTACATCATTTGTTCTCAACCGTACACGCACAGGACTTAATTTGCGTTCGGTAGGGGAGAGTCCCGCTACTGCAGATGCGGCAGGAATAAATGTCGTTAAATACAGATATGTTGCAACCTGTATCGGTTCGGCTGTGGCAGGTCTTGGTGGTTTGCAATATGTTATGGCTTATGCTACGGGTGTTTGGTCTAACAACGCATTTGGCGACAGAGGTTGGATGGCGATTGCACTTGTTATATTTGCTCTTTGGAAGCCGGGTGTTGCAATTTGCGGTTCCTTCCTTTTTGGCGCACTTTGTAATGCCAACAACTATATTCAAGGTTTGGGCACTGAAACACAAGAGCTCTTTAAAATGTTGCCGTATGTTGTTACAATTATTGTGCTTATTATTACAAGTATGCGTAAAAAGAGAGAGCATCAACCTCCGCAAAGCTTGGGTCTGCCTTATTTCAGAGAAGAAAGATAAAAATTTTTCTTACATTTTCTGAAAAAATCTGCTAAAATAAAATTAAAGCGTGTTGTTCTGTGGGAACGTAAGTCCTGCTTAAAGCAACACGCTTTTAGTTTTTTGACTTTGGGGTGAATAAAAGTGTTCAAAATAGGAGATAAACTTTTTTACGGAAAAATCGGTGTTTGTGAGATTACAGATATTTCTGAAAAGGAAATTATTAAAAACAAAAAGGAAGAATATTATGTTTTAAATCCTTTAAATCTTACAAACAGCACTATTTATGCGCCGGTAGATAGCAATAAGGTTCCTATGAGATATTTGATGTCAAGAAATGAGTGTAATGCGCTTATTCAAAAAATCCCCGAAATAATAAAAAAATTCAGCAGTGATACCTTTTCGGAAGAGGAATTTAAGAAAAAATTTGATTATCAAAATCCGGAGGATTTAGTGCTTTTGACTTCTTTTATTTATGACAAGAAAAAGTCGGCGATTTTAAACAAAAAAAGACTTGGTTTTGCCGATGAAAGATTTATGAAGCAGGGAGAAAGCCTGCTGTTTGGTGAAATATCCGAGGCGCTTTCTATTCCGATTGGAGAGGTTGAAGCCTACATAAAAAGCAGAATAAAATGAATTTTGTGAATATTAAGGACTGCAAATATTTTTTCCTTCAGGTTGACAAAGTTTATACCACCTAATATAATTGTCTATATGGTGAAAGGGGGATAACAAGTGAAAGAGGTATTTGCCGAAAAATGCTGTTTTACGGGCTACAGACCTAAAAAACTGCCTTTTAAAATTACCGACACCGAAACGAGAGAATATAAAAAATTTGAAAATGCCGTTTTAGAGGAGCTTTTAAAGATTTGTTCGCTTGGTGTCAACACCTTTTATACGGGTATGGCAATGGGCTTTGATATTTTTGCGGCAGAGCTTGTTATAGCCATTAAAAATGCTTATAAAACACCTGTAAGGCTTGTTTGCGTACTGCCCTTTAAGGAACAAGGTGAGGATTATCCAATGGAATGGAAACACCGTTTTGATAATATTCTTAAAAACTGCGATGAAAAGATTGTTTTGGCCGAGGAATATAGCCGAGGCTCGTATCAAAAGCGTAATATGTTTATGGTTGACAACACTGACTGCGTTCTGACTTGGTATGATGGCAAAAAAGGCGGTACTCGCAACACTATCGATTATGCGCTTAAAAAAGGAAGATACATTTTTAACGCATATAAAGAGCCTGTTGAAACGATAGGTTTTCAAGAGAAAATAGAGATATAAATAAAAAACACTTATAACCGAAAGTTATAAGTGTTCTTTTAAAATGGTGGAGTTTCGCCACTCAAATCCGAACCTTTTGGTCGAGTCACTAATTTTAGATTAGCAAAACACTTTGGGACGGATTGGGTGTCGAGCCTCTCGTTTGGTGGAGCGGGTGTCGTCATAGACGAACACCCCTCCATTTGGTTATTTTCGCCCTCAAAGGCGGCTTCAATATCGGCAAGCGGAATGTTTTCGATACTGATAGGTCGTTTGCTTGCGTTGACAATCAATGTGAAATGATCGTCATAAAGATAAACTGAATGAACAAAGATATTGATGATGGCTCTACGCTTATTAATGTCATCGTGAGGCATTTTACAGATAAAATCAAGGAATGATAAAATCTGTGCTTCACTTAATACTATGCGCTTATTCTTTTCTATAGCAAGCTGATTTTCAAGTTCTTCCTTTTCTGCCATTCTTTCATTCAAGCGTGGAGTCAACATTTCAACCGACTGTCCCTGCTCAATGCCTTTCCACAAGTTTTCGATTGCTATGTCCGTTTCTTTAATGGCTTGACTTAGCTTTTTGATAGAAAGATTGTCCGGTGCCTTATTACAGGCTTCCGCAACCTTTTTGGCGATGATTTCCATTCTTTCTTTAGTAAGCATTTTGAGGCATTCATCAACAACACGCTCCTCAATATACGCCTTACTAATAATCTTCTTGTTGCAATCTTTTTTACGTGCCTTTTTGCAAATATAATAATGATATTGCTTGCCGGCTTTTCCTGTGCCGCCATATCCAATCATCATTTCCTTACAATGACCGCAAAACAGTTTTGTGGTTAATAAATATTCGCCTTCACCATGGGTTCTTGCAGGTGCAGATTTGTTCTTGTTCATAATGTTTTGCACACGGTAGAATAAGTCATTGTCAATAATTCGTGGCATTCCACCGGGCGTTTCAACTCCTTTATATAAATATGTTCCAATATAACGTTTGTTAGTGAGCATTCTGCTTAAACTGTTGGGACTAAACTCACGTCCGAGTGAAGTTTTAATTTTTCGTCGCTTCATATCGTTAATGATTTCAGTCTTGGTTTCGCCACTTGCATAACGCTCAAATATTTCACGCACAATGGCGGCTTCTTCCTCGTCAACATAAAAGGTTTTATCTTCTTTATTTACTTTAAAACCAAGACCGGGATTGCTTCCGTTCGATAAGCATTTTTCGGCATTGAGTTGCATTCCTCGATGAATCTTTTGTGAAAGCTCAACCGAGTAATATTCCGCCATACTTTCAAGTACACCTTCTATAAGAATACCCGAAGCATCATCAGCAATATTTTCTCTTGCCGAAATAACACGAACTCCATTTTTCTTAAGTTTGGTTTTGTAAATTGCACTTGCGTATCGGTCACGAGCAAAGCGGTCAAGCTGATAAACAAGCACACCCTCAAAGGTGTGCTTGTCGCTATCGGCTATCATCCTTTGAAAATCGGGTCGATCATCGGTTTTACCGCTATACGCACGGTCGATATATACGCCTACAACAGTGTGGTTGTTTTGTTCGGCATATTGATAACAAACTTTTAACTGTCCTTCAATAGACTGTTCGGTTTGACTATGACTTGAAAACCTTGCGTATATAACAATATTCATTTATTTTCCTCCATTTATATCTGTACATAATTATATTCATCCTTCCTTATTAGTCGATTGTGCGGATTCTTTCTCAGTGTACTCGGGATGCTCCTTAAGCCATTCCTTAAAATATGCTTTTCCTACGTCGCTTTCATAAAATTTCCGCAAATGAGGTACTATCGCTGTTGCAAATGAGGTGAGAAGTTCATCAGGCAATTCTATCTTGGAGTAATCAATAATTTCGCATTTCTCCATAGGCTCATCTTACCTTTCATCACGGTTGCGCTGACGTAAATATTTGTGATAATGCTCACAAGCCTTTACTACAAAATCCTTTGTCTGTCGTTCGTTGCCTTTGGGGATAAACTTGCGAATATCTTCCATAGGCACCTTAAACATTTCTTTTTGGTTCGCTTTTTCTTCCTCCATAATCTCTGCAATCACTTCGGGTGTAAGACCTTCACCTTGGCTTATCTTCTTAAACCTACAAGCCTGCGAGAGTGACGGGGTGCAATCGCTCTGTTCAATCTGCTCCAATAGGTCTTGCTGTTCCTGTGCGTTGAGATAGGAAAGCTCGACGGCGGGAGTGAATGAAATACGACCTTCATCCACATATTGCAGAATTTCGGGAATAAGGTTGGTAAGACGGATATAACGGCGCACTTGTTCGTGACTATCGCCGGTATCGGCTCCAACCATTTCAGTCGTGCGGGACTTTGCCACAAGTTGTGGCAAAGTTAAATCAGAACGCCAACCCTGATGCTTCATAGCATCGAGTTTCATTTTGTAAGCAAAGGCTTTCTCGCTCGGTAAAATATGCTCCCGATGGAGATTACTATCCACAAGCACAATCGCCGCCGCATCACGGTCAAGGGATACAACTAAGGCAGGGACTTCCGTGATCCCTGCCTTTTTACTTGCCATAACCCGTCTGTGACCGGATATGATTTCATATTCATCTGTCGTGTTTTCGAGTGGTCGAACAATAACGGGAGATACAATACCGTGTTCTTTAATGCTTTCAGCAAGGGATTCCATTTCCTCGTTGTCCTGCACCTTATATGGGTGGTTTTCGAATGGGCGCAATTTATCTATTGCTATAATTTTCTTTGTACTTTTCATTATCTTTCAAATCCTTTCTCTTTTTTGTAAGTGCATTTATTTCAATGTCGTGTTCGGTTTTAAGCAAACTCCAAACTTTTGGAAAACGCACCAAAGCGGAGTCTGCTATTTTCAGTTGTTCTCGCAAGGGTTTTATCTTCTTTGTAATATCCCTTGCGGCTTGTAATTTTTCTTGTCGTTCTTGAAGCCATTTGGGACGGCGGTTACTGTTGCGGATTTTTGACCTTTCGGCTTCGAGTGTGGCAATTTCGCTTTCCTTTTCACGGCAAAAAGTTGTGAGTTCTCCGATGGTGCGGATATTGTTGTCTCTCATGAAGAAGTATTCCTTTTTAAGTTGCTTTTCAAAGGTTAAGCCTTCACGCAGTAATGGCGAGTGTGCCTGACCACCATCGCCCCAAGCATCGATGTCCCTTGTGAGTTTTAAGAGTTGTAAAATGATATAGAATACTGTATCAACCAAAATGGTGGCTGTATCGTGAGACTGGTTAATGTCAAATTCAAGTTCTCGTTCTAACTGCAACAAAGGGCTTTTTTGAATTCGGTAAATCGCTGCATAATTCACTGTTTGGAAATTGTGATCCATTCGTCTTTCGATAGCGTCTATAGTGTAATTCTTGCCAAGTGAATCAAGGCGAACGGGACGTTTCCATCCTTTCGCAATAATTGAGATGTGTTGGTAATTTTCGTCTCTTACGATTTCATATCCAAAGCCTTTTAGGTTTTGTTTGAAGTGAGTCCAAGCCGTTGAGTTTTTAATAATAGAGTCAATATCTTTGCGAAGTACGTCTCGGTGGGTCATACCACCGTTTTTCTTTGCCCAATATTCTTTTTTACTGCTGCCTTTAAATTTGCTTGGAGGGAGCACACTCTTTCCACGCTCTTTGCAAATAAGGTCGGAAATTTCTCTGAGCTTGTAGTGGTCGGAAACGTGGTTTTCAAACTTCCGTCCTGTTTTAAAAGAAACGGAATTTACGACAATATGGTTATGAATATTGTCGGTGTTGAGATGGGTAGTAACAACGACTTCGTATTCCTTCCACATGCGTTTTGCGGTTTCAATTCCGATTTGATGTGCTTCATCGGGGGTGACCTCATCTGTCTTAAAACTCTGATACCCGTGATAAGCGACGTTACCGCCAAACTTTCCGTAGCGCTGTTTGGTTGTCATCATACATTGATACGCTCTTTGCTTCGGGCAGTTAATAGCGGATACGCACATCGTTTGGTCGGTCTTTTTATCGTTTTGGGCATAGCGCAGAGTCGCATACAAATCCTCATCTAAGTATTTTTTATCAGTTGTTTTGTCGGGGTTGTTAGCGTAGTCAATAACTTCCTTTAATCGGGATTTGACGGGCCAGAATCCTGTAGTTGCCATTGTTTCAAATCCTCCTTTCCGGGAAGCAGCAATTCAGAGTGAATGCGATCAACCAATTCGAGCAAGGCAGTTTGGGTTGTAGGCAACAACAAATCATCTACATTGCAAAGCTCACAAAGTTTTCCGTATAAATCATAAAAGGCAGCGGGAGGTAGCGTTCTCGGATCATATCCTAATGCCCTTTGTAGCATATATTCGCTAACGGGAAGATTGCATTTCGCCGCTAAACTTTTAATCTTTTCTTTCTCCTTTGGCTTTGCTCGAATTAAGATTTGAGCACTCTTTTCTTTTTGATTTTTGTTCATAGCATCATTCCTTTCTTAGATTTTGGGCGCAAAAAAGCCGATGAGAACATTCCCATCGGCTAAATGCGATTATTTAGTTTTAATATGCGTCGGAATTACGATATTCTTCATCGCCTGCAATAATTTCTTCAAGCGTTCTTGGAATATAGTTTATATACGGCATCATGGCACCGACGTTGATGAAATTTCCGCTAGGAGTTCCATATCCTGTCGAATTCGCCATCACTGCCTTTCGCAATTCCTTAATATACTCATATTCCTTTGTTTGGTGGACATGCCCATAAAGCATATATGAACTGTTGGAAAAACCCGCTCGAAAGAATGGCATCGGATAATGGCACATAATGATATGCTTTCCCATATCCTTTATTTCTTTTAAGTTTGTTATTTCTTGGAACATATTCTTAGTTGTGTCACTGAATTGACGAGGATCGTGATTACCACGGATTAATATCTTGTTACCTACGAGGCGCTTTAAGAATAAATGCCATTCGCTTTCTTTGCCCCATATAAAGTCTCCAAGTATATATACGGTATCGGTATTTTTTACTCGACTATTCCAGTTTTCAATAATTGTATTATTCATTTCCTCAACATCTGCAAAGGGTCTGTTATCAAACATAATTGCATTTGCGTGGCCAATATGAAGGTCTGAAATATAGAAATTCATGTTTTCTCCTTTCCGCTACGGTTGCAGCATTTTATTTTTTAGACAAGAAAAGTCCTCGTATATCGTTTTACAACAATAATACGAGGACTTAATGTTTTGTGCAAATATGCAATTTACAAAATGATACCGGAGCTCTTTGGAAACTGCGGATCTCTTTTAGTAATAGAAAGCAGTCTACACGCAGTACCGCTGGGTTGATTTCTTCCGGCCTCCCACGCTTCAACAGTTTTTAAGGATACGCCGAGATATTTTGCAAACAACACCTGTGTCATTCCTGCATTTTTACGAATATCTTTAATTTCGCTTGCTGTAAATTCTTCGATAGGGGTAATAGAAAGGGTTCTGGTAGTTGCTTTCAAATTACCTTTTTCGTATTCAATTGCTTCGTTTAATCCGGCTTTGATTTCATCAAATACAGACATAATCAATCCTCCTTTTCGCTTTCTTTGAGTTGATTTTCAAGAACCTTAACTAATTCTCTAAGATCATTGCGTTCTGCCTTTGAAAGATTATCCTTCTCATTCTTAGGATATGCAGTTAAAAGATAAATTTTCTCATAAACTTCAAAATCAATATATATAACTCGAACGCTACCGCTTTTGCCTCTATGTTCAAAAGCAAAACGCATTTTTCTGATTCCACCGGTATCTTTCATAACAGCACCGGTTTTAGGGTCAAGAAGCATTTCTTCTTGCAATCTTTTTAAATCATCGTCATTAAGTCCAAGTGATTTCCATTTAGAACGAAATAACGGAAGTTCTACAAAAGTTCTAGTCATTTATTATTTCACCTCGCAATCATATTATACCCTATTAAATAGGGTATGTCAATGTCTTTTTTATTGTTCTTAAAATTTTGCTTTTCGGGGTTTTAGGGTCTCCCTAAAGATGAAATAGGCAGAATTGCCTATTTTGAGTTGGAGCTTGTGATATACAAGTTCCCTGCTTGTTACGGTGTAAGACACACGCTATTTAAGCGTATGTCCTACATTCTCCGTGACTTGCACTGTATACATATAACGGGAATAATCTATTGAGCCATTTTGGCACAATATAGGTGGCGAAAATGTTTATTTGAGCCATAATTCGCCCTTTTTGGCTCAGCCGAACAAATCTAAATCTGCAAGAACAATTTGTTTATTTTCTTCCTCTTGTTCTTCAGTAAGTTTGGTTGTAACGGTTACTGCGGTGGGCGGGGTTGATACCACCGCCACCGCTTGAACCTCCTCACGAAATATCTGCCGTATATTTTCAAGTAAAGCATTGTCGTTGTTTTCATTATTCATATAAGCGATAACGGCATCCACAATAAACTTGTTACGGGACTTTTTCAAAGTTTTAAGATGCTCGACGGCTTTACGCTCGGCAGGAACATCATCGTGGAATCTTACGTTGATTCGGTAATCACTCATACTGTCACACCTGACTTAAGCTGAATCTCTGCCATATACTCATAGCCTTTTGCGGCAGCTGAAATATCATCTACGAACTTTACTCGGTCTGCGTTGAACTTGTAAAAGTTCTTCACAAGGCAACCGCCACCGCCAGTGATATACAGCATCATTGTACCTTCATCATAACCGTGCTCACGCAGACGGCGGAAAATGTTTCTCACATAATCCATAGCGATACTGCGGATTATTTTTTGATCGGCGGGAGCAATATTTGCAGAACCCGTGATAAGGACTTCTTCGATGATAGCATCGTTAATCTCACGCTGAGTTTTCTGCATAAACATCTCCCTGACAGCGAGGGTGCATTGATAGGTGCCAAACTTCTCGGTATACATCTTGCCGGCTTGAGGTCTGCCGTTAATTATATACAGTACGTTCATCGTGCCGTTGCCAATATCCGCAACTAAATTCACGCCGTTCATAGTAGAAGCAAAACTCGCAATACCGGCGTACCCCTGCGGATAGATACGAACATCCTCAATAATGATGTTGTAATCTACCTTTTGATAGGTAAAGGCAACTTCTTTGTTCTTAGCAAGGTAAGCGGCGAAATCCTTTTTCTGTCCGCTTGTCCAAGTAAGGGGCAAGCCTGCGGCGATAATTACCTTTGCTTCGGTAATGTTTTCGAGTTTTAGTTCTTTGGCAATGGCTACAAGGGTGAGGATATAATATTCCTCATCGCATATTTTGTCGGCGATAAATTCTTTATGACCTTCGCCGATAAGATAATACTTGCCACCATATACGAGCATATCTCCCGTAAATAACGGCTCGGCATCATAGGTTAAAAGTCCTGTTTTAAAACAGTGATTAGCCGTTTTCATATTTCCATAACCGTGATCAATGCCGATAACATAGATGTCATTAAGTTTCTTCATCTTACAATTCTCCTTACTTTAAGTTGTTCTGTTCCATAATTTCTTTGTGAAGCATCTCGAATGCGGGTAATACTGCTTCTTTAAAATAATTGCAGTGTATACCGCGCATACAAATATGCTGCACACAACGATGGGGTTCGCCATCGTCAAGTAAAAGGCAGTTGCCATCTTCGTCGTGGTTAGCGCAATGGGTTTCAATAAGACGGCGCATAGCTTCTGCTTCTCTTGATGTCATTTTAAACATAGTTTTTTCCTCCTTTTCAATATTGATTTGATAACAAAATCCTCCACTTAGTCCCGAATTTGTGGGGGCAGTTATCAAATAACGAAATTATTGAAATTAGAGAACGTTTGTGCTATACTAATGTAAAGTTTTCTACAAGGAGAACGATATGAAAAGCAAGAAATATATCATACCTCAGATATCGGCACAAAGCATAATCGCATCCGCAAAGCAAAAGGATGACGGTTATAGTTTTTATTTCGATACCACTGATGTATCTAAAGAATATTTGGTTGAAGATACCCTACAAGACGATTGCCCGATTTTTTATCAGGCAATGTGTTTGCTTGGCGAAGATCCCAACAAAGCAGAATTTGTATCAGACAAATTAAGGGATGTATTTGTCTATGTAGATTTTTCAGGCATCTTTGACCGCAAGGCTGCAGGCAGAGTTTTGGATTATCAAAACATTGCCGAGTATATGTTCCGCCCGGAAGGTATTACCCTTAACTTCGGAAAAGAAGATAAGCGGTATATTGCCTTTGAACGTTCCGCTTCTATGAGCCGTGCAAATCAACTGTCATTTATTAGGGCTGATGTGTATGAATCTTTGCGTGAACGTATGATGCTCGGTATGAATATCGGCAAGTGTCAGTTAAGCAAGTTGTACGCTTATAACGCTCTGCTTTTTACAAGCGGTAAAAGGTATAAAGATAGCGATACCATTCTCAACGATAAGAAAATTATCGTAATTAAAAATCCTGAGTCGGTTATAGAAAAAATAAAAACCATCACCGTGAATGGTGACGGCAGTAATAACGCTGTCCGTAAATATACAAGAACTGAAAAAACCAAAGATATTACCATAACTGAATTTGACGGCGAAGGATTTATATCCCCAAGATTGGCAGATTTACTCGATAAGGGGCATAACTCTTTTCAAATCCGTATGCCCTATATTAAGGGCGTTGTGCACAAGGTAGATTTTCCTGCTTTGCTTTCGGAATTGGAAGTGCCTTTTATCGTGGATATGTGGGGCAATAAACATAACCCCGCCGATGTGGATATGATTCTAACCGACAGTATGTTTAAGGGCCTTAAATGGATGACCGATAATGGCCTTTCGTGGGCGGAGTATCTTGAACATTGCAAGAAGTATAACCACGCCCTTTATGTGTCCGGTAAAGACAAGGTTGAATCGCAGGATACAACGGAGCTTAACTATCAGTTTTTGAATACACTTTCTATAACTGATGATGAATTCAGACCTAAAGATCTTCCCCTTGGTTGGAAAGGTTCACCTGAATACGATTCACGGCATTGGATAACCAAAACCACCGAAACGGAATATTACCGCCTTGTTGCGGATAACAAAGCTCGCCGCAGATATTTCACCGATGAACTGAATGAAGATTTAACAGATAACCGGCGTAAATTCCGTGCAGAGCTTATTGCGAAAAATGCGCTCTTTATTGATGAGCCTATATATGCAAAGGAACTAAAAGACAAAGCCGAAAATCTGCTCGGTAGATATGCTATGGGCAAACTTTTAGTAGCGGGAGATAACCGCTATTTATCAGATGATCTATTAAGGCTCATTGCCTATATGGTAAAACAGTCGGTTGGTGAAGGTTCTGCATACCACTGCCTCGAACAAGAATTTATTAGCGGTAACTTTATGTATGCTCCGCAACCGAGCTACGAAAAAAGTGATTATTATACCATTCTTCGTAGTCCGCATATTGCACGTAATGAAGAAGTTCTTGTAAAGCCTATGGTACCGGGTGAATTGCGAGAAAGATATTTTTCTCACCTTAGTTATGTGGTTATGGTAGATTCACATTCATTGATACCTGAACGCCTGGGTGGTGCCGACTTTGACGGCGATATGGTAAAAACCATTGCCGATACGCTTGTGAATAAATGCGTTATGCGTAGCAGTACAGAACTTCCGCTATTAAAGATACCAACAGAGCAACCGCTAATAGCCGATGCTAACGATTGGTACGAGCGTTTTGTCACGGTTAAAAACACCTTTTCTTCCCGTGTTGGTCAGATTAGCAATGCGGCACTCAGCAGAGGCATTATCGCTTACGACGAAAACACCACCGATGAGGATAAAGAAAAATATTACCACGAGGTAGAAACCCTTGCCATATTAACAGGCTTGGAAATCGACTCGGCTAAAAGCGGTGTTAAACCTGATTTATCTGAGTATATAGAAAAGAAAACTACCCGCCGTAGTATCTTTCTTCGTTACAAAGCCATTGTTGGTAGTGATGATGAGCATAAGTGGTATGAACCTTCTAAAAATGCACGTTTAAAGAAATACTTTGACAGCATTGATTGGGATAAGGTTAGTTCTAATCTTGAAAAGCTCCCATATTTAGCTTGTATGTTAGAGCGTGAGACTGAGGCGGTTACAGTTCGGCCCATATCGGATTATCTGTTATTTACCTTTGCGCAAACACTCGATTGGAAAGAAAGTCTTAATTCTAATACACTTAGTCAAGTTTCCGCTTTAATCTCTGATTATGAAACCGCATTAAGCCGAGTGCGGTATATAAAGCACATCTCTATCGATATGAAACGTAAAGGTGATATTTACCGCATCCTTTTTGCACGTGGGCAGGAAAAGGATTACACGGTAGATGAGCTTTATTCGGTATTTGATAGTATGCTCCCACATCAAATCCACAAGGCACGACTTATGTTGGATGAAGTTAAGTGGCATCTTGTTCCATCGGAAGAACGGACGAATATTCTTTACACCATTTGCCGAACAAGAAGTTTGTATGATTACTTGGACGTGTTCTGCGATTTCCGTAACGGCGGATATCGTATTGTTGGCGATATTATCTGCGATTTCGATGATATGTATCGCAAGATGGGAATACAAAAAAGTATCTCAAAGCAAAAGGGCGACAGTAAAGATTTGCAAGCACTGTTGTTGGGTATAACCGCAAGGGCAGATTACAAGGAACAAATTATCCGTAACTGTATAAATATTATTCGCCCTTTAAATGGTAAAAACTGTCTTGATTATACAGAGGTTGTGAAATGTGCGTTAGCTCTTGGTAAACGTCAATTTGCATTAGAGGTATTGCCGTCCGTTGTGTTAGAACAAGCAATAGACAACAGCGAAACTAAGCCGAAAAAGAAATGGAGGTTGTGGTAATGACAAACGAGTGGTTAGAATTTAAAGCATATACCGAAAAGCAAAAATATTCTGCCGCAAGCAAACACGACCTTTCATATCTTGGTCGATTTTCCTTCAAAACCATAACCGTTTTTGAAGGCTTTGGAAGAATATTAACCACACTCGCAAGGGGGTATATTTTTCATAACAAGAACGGTAGTTTATTTGACGGCGATCCTTATTCACGTGTTGAGTATGCAAGAAAAGCACTTTGCGCTTGGTGCAGTATTCCTAATAAAAACGAGGACGAACCTTTCGTAAATTTCGGAGAACTTTCTGCCGATTACCCCGAACTTGTGAATAGCAAGGGTGAGGGTTGGTATTACAGACATATTCAAAATATCGTTAAGTTTGTAAAGAAAAATCCTACTGCCGTTAGCGAAAAGGCAAAGACAACCGTAGCTGGTATTGGCAAAGGTTTTAAAACGGAATGGAAAAAGAAAGTTCGTCAGTTACAGGTGCCGATATTTGCTCTTAATACCAAATCAGCGTGGGCCTTGCGTTTTGACGATATACTCGCCGATGCTTTGGAATTCGGTGCACTCAGAACGAAGAAATATATTTTACCGCCGCAAAAATATGAAGCTTTGCAAAGCCTTGATTTGAACGGTGTTCCGCTTGAGGTGGTTTGCGATGTAGTTGCCTTTTACGAAGCAAACAAAACTGACACAAGTGATTGGGTGGTGTTGCCGATTGCCAATTTCGATTGCTATTACGGAAACACCAATTTCAGTAAAAAGTGGCTGAGCAAATTCCCCGATACTATACTCACAAGAGAAGTGAGCAACGGTGTTAGCCGTGTAAAAGTTAATATCTAAAAACAAAAAGCCCCGTTAAGAAAGCAGAAATTTCTGCACTCTTAACGGGGCTATTGTTATGATTTTAAATCGGTACATTCGACTTAGTGTTTGTATTTACCTAAAATTATAGTGGCAATTTATAATCATACTTTTCGGGTAAAATAAAAGTAAAAACTATCCGGAGGTAAATACAATGAAAGGAAGAATTTTAACAGACAAACAAATAGCGGCTTTTGCCGCATATCTCAAAAGCGAGGAAAAGAGCGAAAACACCGTAGAAAAATATATCCGTGATGTAAGGGCGTTTGTCACTTATATGGGCGAAACGGATATAACAAAGGAATCGGTTATATCTTATAAAAACAAGTTGATTTCTGATAACTATGCCGTGCGGAGCATAAATTCAATGTTAGCATCGCTCAATGGTTTGTTTTCTTTTCTCGGATGGAATGATTTAAAAGTGAAATCCATTAAACTCCAAAAGCAGATCTACTGCCCTGAAGAAAAGGAACTGACCAAAGCGGAGTATATGCGTCTTGTTAATACCGCAAAGCAAAAAGGTAACGAACGCTTGAACCTGCTGATTCAAACGATATGTGGAACGGGTATCCGTGTAAGCGAACTGCAATATATCACAGTTGAATCGGTAAAGTGCGGAGAAGCGGTGGTTTCGCTCAAAGGCAAAACACGCTCGGTATTTATAGTTCGTGAATTACAAAAGAAATTGCTCTGCTATGCAGCAGAGCAAAATATTACTTCAGGGGCGATATTCATAACTCGTAATGGTAAGCCAATGAGCCGCACTAACATTTGGCGCGAAATGAAAAACCTTTGTGAGCAAGCAGGCGTAAATCCACAAAAAGTGTTTCCTCATAATCTGCGTCACTTATTTGCTCGAACTTTTTACGGCATTGAAAAAGATATTGCAAAGCTTGCCGACATTCTTGGTCACAGCAGTATTAATACCACACGGATTTATATTATCACCACTGGTAACGAACACCGTCAGCGTATGGAAAATATGCGGTTGATAATATAGCTTCGCTGAATGACGGCTTCGCCTTATTGAAAAATAACCACCCAAAACGGCGGCTATGACATAATGCGGATTATGTTGTACATAAAACTGAAAATAACTGCGGTTTAAT
>JAZNWW010000008.1:0-11506 GCA_045593535.1 Acutalibacteraceae bacterium | reverse complement strand
TGTGTCGGCAACAAACTGTTTTTAATGGATTATAACTCTTACGGATATACACATTGTTATTCGTACAGCAAGAATGAGGACAGTCAAAAACTTATTCCATGGTGGTATTGGGAAATTCCATTAAAAGAAACAGAAAGTGTAGAACGACTGTTTACGATTGACCAAAGTTTATATTATATTCTTTCAGATACGAGACAGGAGCACAATACATTAGGCGGTACAGTTTGGAATGTGAAGAATTTCAGCGTTTACACTTTTGATGAAACGTTGGGTACCGATGAAGGTAAAAAGATACAGTCTATAATTCAAACTAAATGCTTCAGTTTTGGCACTTTTGCATATAATAAGCAGATTTCGGCTTTAAATGTGGCTCTACGAGGAAACGGTGATATAAGAGTGACATATATAAGCGAAAAGCCGGAGCTTGTGAGCGAAGAAATATTCAGTCTTTACAGCGATGAGGCGGAAAACGGAAGTCCTTTTTACTTGAAAAATGTATTATTCCGCCCAAATATGCGATTTACGGCGCTTTTTGGTGTGAAGTTAGAAAGTGATAGCAGTATCGCAATAGGTCCTATATCACTTAATTACAGACTTTTAGGAGGGAATAAATAATGTCGAGTTATAAATCTTGGCTTGAAAAACAGAAAAAGAAAATAAATAAGACCTATGACGCCCAGAAAAAAACGGTTGAGGATGAATATAAAAATGCGGTCAATGATACCAGTAGCGCTTATGAAAGCGAGTATCGACAAAATGAGGTTGATAGAATTTTCAATGAAAAGAAAATCGCTGAAATAAACGCTAATTTAGGTCTTACCAATTCGGGCCTTAACCGCACACAGCAGACTGCAGTACAGCTTTCGCACTCAAATAGAGATTATGAAATTTCGAAAGCACGTCAAGATAATATTGATGATTTGGCTTTGCAAAAGTCAAAGGCAATTACCGAAATTAACCTCAACCGACAAAACGCAATAGCCGAGGCTGAAGACCAAGCCCAGACGATGAAGACAACGGCCGCAAGAACGTATTCGGGCGGCTCGCCTAAAACTGTGGATAATAATGAGAGTACGACTTATTGGAGTTTTGATGGAATAGATGAAGAAACAGGAAAATATGTTTTTTCTGATGGAAACGGTAAAACAAAAACTATTGCAAAAGGCGTTAACCCTTATACCGGACTTCCTGTAGCTAATCCGGGCGGTTTTGATGTATGGAATGGTTATCAGCCTAAAGGTGTGTATTATGACGGTACAAATTTAGGTAAAATAACAAACCAAGGTATGGGGAAAATTAACTATCAAGGTCACACTAAACAGGTTTGGAGAAGTTATAATGCCATACGAATAGATGGGCTCAGAGTGAACTATTGGGTTTGGGATGACTACAAAGGCAGCTATGTACCGGTAATTAAAGATGGCGATGGCGATTATTGCGTATATCAAGAATAGAGGCGTGTAAATATGGGAAAATTTGTTAAAGTTAGTTCTTTGGAAAGTTCAAACAATAATTCTTCCGTAAGAACAAGCGGGAAATGGGTTAAAATAGGCAAGTTATCTGTCAAACCAGAAAACCAGCAAATTGTTTTGGAAACAGTTGCAGAAAAAGCCCGCAAAAAAGACATAGAAGAAAATGAAAAGTGGGCTAAGGTTAACGTTCTTGATTTGGTGAGAGAAAAGAAAAATGAGCAACAGGAAGCACTTCGAAACATTCCTGTTCCTGAAGGATGGAACGCTGACCCGAAAACATTTACAAAAACCAAAACAAAAGCGACTGCTCAAAAAGAAACAGCAGAAAAATTGTACGGTACAATTCCTTCGGCGTATTATAACGAAACATACGCAAAAGCGCCTGAAGATATAAGGAAAATACTGCTCAACCCTTCAAATGACCCAGTGGAATTTGTAGAGCAGAACACAACTGTTTTTTCTTTTCAAAATAAAAACGGTATAAAATCACCGGTGAAGTTTGAAAATCTTGATGATTATGAAACTAATTTAAAAACCACTTTAGATTATTTCACAAATCCCGAATCCGAAGGATACATTGAAGGATTTAAAGAAAGTTATGATTATATAAAACAAAAGCAAAAGGTTGACAGTGACTGGGAAAAAGCGAAAAAAGCACATGACGAGATGTTCGAAACGTATGATTTGTCTTTTGCAGGAACTCGCACAAGCGGAAACATTGTTGAAGATGTATTTGATTTTGTAACCGACCAAAAACCTTATGAATATGACGAAGTAATGGAAAATTACAAAAACGCCAGAGATGCACGTCATTTATTTTATGGTACCAAACCGCAAACTGAATCTGAAATATATGAGTATATAAGAAGTTATGCAGGTCACGCTATTATGACAGGTGTAGCTTCAGTAAATAAAGGAGCAACTGCAACTTTAGATTTCACAATAGGCAATATTTTAAAATGGTGCGGATGGGATGACAATCCTGTCACACAATTTAACGATTGGGTTGGTGAAAACCTTGAAGCTTATTCTGAAACACAGTATAAAAAAGGCTTGATTTTAGGAGACAAGCACAATCTTGTGGGAACTATTCTTTCAGGTATGATGCAGGCAGCGCCTTCTGCTTTTGCGGCTATGGGAACAGCCGGGACTTCGGTTGGAATACAAAGTGCGACTGCAGTCAGCGGAACAACCTCGAGCGTAGTCGCAAACAGCGTAAAAGGTATGGCGAAAAATCCTTTGTATTGGCAATCCTTCACTTCAACTCTTGGTACTGATTATGAACAGGCGAAAGCAAATGGTGCAAGCGAATTGGAAGCAACGCTATATGCAACACTTACATCAACCTTAAATGCTGCTGTTGAAATGGGTTTTGGTACAGAGAGTGCCGGTTTTCAATCACTTCCTGATGCTCTTAAAGATGCCCTTAACACAAACAATAAACATAAAGTTTGGCTTTGGGTGAAATCAAGCTTAGAAGAAGGTCGAGAGGAAGGAATACAAAAAGTGATAAGTGATGTAAATGCACTTATGTACGGTCATAATGAACTTGAGAATAAGAGCCTTTTAGAATATGGCGGTGAAGTACTGAACGAAATGGCTATGGGTACAATGGTCGCCGGCTTTATGACAGGCGGTCAGTTGACGGTAGATAACGCTATAAATGCTAAAACAAATGAAGAGTATAGAAGTCTTGGCGAAACCTTGAAAAACTTCAAGCCCGAAGAAATAAATGATATTGTTGATTATGCGACAAAATCATTTAATACGAGAATCAGAGCAGTTGCTTTGAATTACAAAAATGGTAAAAACACAAATTCCATAGCCTTAGGAGAACTTTATAGTTACACACTTAAAAATATACAGGAAGCAATAAATTCTCCAAAAACCATTATCGAAGCTGCTCAAGAATTTGAAGAAATAATAAATACCTCAAATTCTCAAACAATTAAAAATATCGCAAATTCACAATTTATTTCACGTCTTATAGAAGTTGGCATTGATGAAGAGAGTGCGGCAGTTATGGCAAAGGCGTATGATTCTTCGGCTTCTGCTTCGGATGAAGCTGTTGATACTGCCGGTAGTGTAGAGAGTGATGTTCTTTCGGGAGCGGGTGTGAAAAATTCCTTGTCAGTCGGGCAGATTGGTGGTATAATAAATTCAGAGGGTGTTAAAGAAAGTGAAAATGCTTCATTAAATTTTGAAGAAGAAAGCGCACTTTTGGATTATAAGAGCAGTGAAAGTTTTAAAATAAATTCCATGCTACGTGATAGTGACATTCTTACAGATGAAGAAATGCAATTTGTCGAAAAATTAGATGTTGCACTTCAAAAAATGCCTACATACGAAGGAACGGTTTATAGAAATCTTGTTTTTGATGATTTTGGTGGAGAACAAGCATATAATGAATTTCTAAATGAGCATCAAATCGGGGATTTAGTATTTTATAAAGCATACACATCTGCTTCAATAGAGACTGACGGTTACCCTGTTGAAGGGGAGTATGTTGTAAAAATGGAAATTCAGGGTATAAAACCCCGAAACGTTGACGGATACGGCAATAATTTTGAAAACGAAGTTATATTTCAAAGAAACTCTAATTTTATTGTTAATGATATCGTTACGAATCAAGCCGGACAACCAATTATTTATTTAACGGAGGTGTCAAATAGTGCCGAGCAGGGACATAATGGACAACTTTATACCGAAAGCCGAACACCCAATATGCAACAAATGCAAGAAGAGGATTCCAAAAACGGCGACTTGCAAAATATATCCTCGAATAATACCCAAAGAAATATTATGCAAGCAGAGGGACTGCGAGGAGTTTCAACCGATAACAGAGAATTAACAAAAGCAGATGCAGATGATGCGTCTGCTTTTTCTAATGCTCAATTAGGCGAGGGTCAAGTCTTTTCCAAGTCGAGTGTGGAAAAAACTTTGTCACAAAGACAAGCCGAGCTTCGTGAGTTAGGCGAAAAAATAGGCAGGAAAATTGTTTTTGAAGACACGAAAAAGGTCAGAGGCTTTAAAAGTGATGGATATTATAACAGGAGAGATGGAAGTATTCATATAGATTATGAGTGCGAAGCGCCTGAGACTGAAGTTTTAAAGCATGAGTTAGTGCATTTTGGCGAAACAAGTCCTTTGTTTTCTGCTTATAAAAAGGCGGTTGCGGACTCAAAGGCTTTTCGGCAGTGGCTTGATAAGGTATTACCCGGGGAAATGGATTTTATTTTGAAAAAGGTGAAGTTCAGAGAAATCATAAGGGATAACTATGCAAAAAGCGGTCAAAAGCTCAGTGTTACGGAAGCGGATACCGAAATGATTTGTATGTTTACGGCAAAGGTTCTTTTTAAAGACGGTAAAAATGGTGTCAAAAGGCTTGTGAAGGGTATAAATGCAAAACAAAGCAATTCCTTTGTACAGTTTATAAAAGACTTTATAACCTATGTAAAGCAAAAATTCTCGGGCAACACAGGAATAACACGAGAAATAATAAAGCTTGAAAATTCTCTTATTGATGTTTTGAAAACCGCAAAAACTGATTTTTCTGCCGAAACAACAAAAAACACCGCCGAAGATGGCGATGTTGCGTATAGTATTGTTAATGATTTTAGCGATACCGATGGTAATATGTACGAAAAAGCCGTATTGTTAGATACAGATTTCTTTGAGGGCATTTCTCCAAGAAATTGGGGAAAGAATCTTAAAAAATACATAGAAAATCGGAATTCGCTAATTATGCCTATTTTTGATGAGAACGGAAATGAACAAATGTTGGAATTTGCTCGAAAAAACGAACGTGTATCTAAAAATAATAGTCATTCTCACCCGGTTTTAGCAGAATTATATGAAACTAATGATAATATTAGCAAATTATCGGTTATACATATTGATGAAATAGTTGAAGTATCTGAAGCTAAGAGTCCGTATTATAGCAAAGAAAACAGTCATGGTTGGTTGGATAAAAACGGTTGGTTGCATAGAGATGCTTATGTGATAAATTCTAAAAATGGAAGTATATACAACATAACTTTGGATATTGCTAAAACAAATGATGGAAGGCATATATTGTATGCAACAGATGGAAAAATAAAAAAAGTTGGACAGACCGAAGTGAACTCTCTATTAAATAGAGGCTCGGGGTCACATTCCAACTCCAACACTACTGTATCACAAGTTAACACCGAAAGTCAAGAAAAAGTTTTTGACGGTTCTAAAGAAGATATGAGTTATTCTATCCCTACCGAAGTAAAAGATTTGTTATCTCAATATGATAACGGAGAAATCAGCAGGGATGAATATGTAGCGGCTTTGGATGAAAAGTTTGGCGAAGCTGTTAGTGAATACGGATATTTTAAGCAGGGTGAAAAGGCTGTAAATAAGATGTTTGTTCCAAAACAGGTGACAGATGATAAAAAAACAAGACGTTTCATCAGAACGTTTACCGAAACTGGAAAGCTGACTGCTGAAATGATAGAGGACGTCGAGGCGCAAATTTTACTTGGCGAGACTTATTCTTATGAGGCTGTATCTGATGAAAAAGCACAGAAATATGCCGACAGACAATTAGAAAACGGTGATGCCGAAACTATTTGGAAATCAGCTGTTCTTAACGGAGCATACAATAAAAACATTATTGCAGTAGGTGAAAAGCTATTACTTAGAGCGGTACAAAGCAATGACAGACTTGCAGTGATAGAACTTTCTGCCGAGCTTGCTGAAGCCTTTACAGTCGGCGGTCAAACGGTTCAGGCGACAAGACTTCTCAAAAAAATGTCGGGTGTAGGAAAATTACTTACTGCACAAAAAGAAGTCAAGAAAATCAACAAGGATTTGCAGGAGCGTTACGGCGATGAAGCTCCTACAGTTCAAATTGACCCTGCGCTTGCAAGACAGTTAGCAGAAACTACTGCCGGAGAAGATGTCGAGAGTATTTATCAAGACGTTTTAATAAATATTGCACAGCAAGTACCTGCTACGTGGCTCGATAAGCTTAACGCATGGAGATATTTTGCAATGCTTGCCAATCCGAGAACACATATTAGAAATCTTGTGGGAAATACGGTGTTCGGCACAGGTAAAAACATTAAAGACATTCTTGCAACAGGAATTGAGCACGTTGCTATTCGTGATACGGGCAAAAGAACGAAAGCGGTTTTTATAAAGCAAGAGTATAAGGAATTTGCAGAGGAATATTTAAAAAGACTTGATACACAGTTAGCTCTTTCGGGAAACGGTCAGCTTGATAACAAAGGTACGATAAATCAAAACAGGCAGATTTTCAAAAATGAAAAGTTTGATAAATTTATCAAGAAAAACAGTGATTTATTAGAACTCGAAGACATGCTTTTCAAGTCAATACATTTTAAAAAGGCTTTTGCGGGTTTTTTGCAGGCAAGAAAGGTTGAGTTAAAAAATGTGGATGAAAAGGTTCTTGAGGCTGCGAAAGAATATGCGATAAAGGAAGCGAAAAAGGCTACTTTCCAAGACGAGTCGGCTTTGGCAAATTGGCTTAATTCTCCCCAAAGGGCAAAAGCAGCAAAATTTGTTATAGAGGCTGAATTGCCTTTCAAGAGAACACCTATTAACATCGTGAAACGTGGAATTGAATATAGTCCGTTAAGTGTTGGAAAGATTGCTTACCAAGCCTTCAATATTAAAAATGGTAAGGTCACAGTATCGGAATTTATTGATACAATTTCTGCCGGACTTACAGGTACTGGAATAATGGCACTTGGTATGTTCTTGAGGTCGATAGGTGTTGTCATAGGCGCTTTTGGTGATGATGAGGAGGATAAATACAAAAAGCTTAACGGTGAGCAAGAGTATTCAATAGAAATTTTTGGGCATTCTTATACAATAGACTGGGCGGCACCTTCGTGTATTCCGTTTTTTATCGGTGTTGAAATAGTTGACATGTTTAAGGATAATGATGGATTTACATTAAAGAGTGTAACCGACAGTTTTTGGGATGTTTTAGAGCCGATAACCGAATTATCAATGCTTTCCGGAGTGAATGATTTAATAACTTCAGTTAAATACTCAGAAGGTAATAAAACCGTAAGCGGAATAATGGGGGATGTTGTCACTTCCTTTTTAATGCAGTTGTTCCCATCTGCTTTGGCGGCGACCGGCAGAACTATTGACCGAACACAAAGAACTTGGTATCAGGACAAAAATTCACCGCTTGATGATTTTACACAGTCGGTGTGGAATAATGTTCGTTCAAAAGTGCCGGGACTTTCGTTTACGCAGTCAGAAAAAATTGATGCGTGGGGCAATACGGTAGATAGAGGAAGTCTTGGAGAAAGATTACTCGAAAACTTTGTTTCACCGGGCTATTATTCAGAAATCAAATATGACGAAATAGACCGTGCGCTTATGGCCCTTTACGATGCTACCGGCGAAAAGGTGTTTCCTCAAACTGCAGAAAAGAGCTTTGAAGTTAATGGTAAAACAAAATATCTCACTGCAGATGAATATGAAACATACGCAAAAAATAAAGGTCAGATGTCATTTAAATACGTTAAGGAATTTATCGAAAGTGATTTTTACGATGAGCTTGACGATGCGCAAAGAGCAGAGGTTATTTCAGACCTTTACGGATATGCTAATGCGCAGGCAAAAACAACTGTTTCGGATTATGAGTTAGCTTCAACATATAACAATGCGGTCAAGTACGATAAAAAAGGTCAGTTGATTGTTTATTATGTGTATTTAGCCGTTGAAGGTAAAATGAGCAAGAGCAAGAGCTTTAATATTGAATCTGCACTGGATAAAAAATTGAATAATTAAATTTAGGCGCACCGCTTCGGCGGTGTGTCTTTTTTAATTTCGTATGGGAGGTAATTGAAAATGATAAGAGAATATGAGTTTCGGGTCGGAATCAGCAGTATATCACCTGCAAACAGGCAAATTGTTGGCATGCAGACCGAAAAGAATGCGACGACAGTTAAATTCATAGTCGATGAAGCGGTAAGAAGTAAGATGAGCACGGGTATTTTGAAGCGCAGGTTCGAGGCTATAGACAGTCTCGGCAACGTGGATTTCGGTGTTTTAGAGGAAATCGTTTGGGAATCGGGAGCGGAATTATACCGTACCTTTGAATACAAGGTATCAGAAGCGCTCACCCGAAACGGTGGAAATACCGAAGTATATCTTATAATCGCCTGCTTCAATGAAGAGGGTGAAAATCTATACGAGTGGCGCTCGAGACCTGCAAGGCTGACCTTCGAAGGTGTTGAAAATGGCGGCGCTGCCATGGATGCGGAGCGTGACAGCCTTTCGGCGCTATCTCAACAAGCGCTTTCGGCTGTAGAGGATGTTAAAAAAGAGGCCGAAACGTTTAACGAGACTATAAATGCTGAACAGGAAAAATTATCGGAGACTTTTGAGGAAATAAATTCAGCTATTGAAAAGGCTGAAGGTGTTATGGATGAAATTGAAGTGGCCGATGACTTAATCGATGAGAAGTTAAAAGAAGCTGAAGGAATACTTCAAGGCGTATATAACGGTATTTCGGAGGTGGTCTAAATGTCAAATCCTATCATTAAATTTTCTTTTTCTAAAATTGATGATAAATACCTTGTAACAACCTCAGAGGATAGCACTATAAGCTTTTCGGCGCTGGTTGACTATGATACTGCTGTGGCACTTAAAGCGCTCGGAAATCTTTATAACGAGCTTCCTGATGTGGTTATAAAATGCGTGGTACATCATCCGTATTTATTGGTGAGATACGTTAAAAAATATCTTTCCGCCGGAGCTGAAGAGCAGGAAAAAGAGCTTGACTGGTCAACAGTTCCGCTTTTGGGGATTTCGACTTTTGAAACCGGCGATGAAAATACAAAGGTCACCTATCTTAATTGCGGTGAAGCGGTTCGTGTGCTTAAAGGTACGCTCGACAACCAAGTGTATCGGGCACTCGAAATTATAAGTGCCGAATATCAGGCAAACCCGAAATTGTTTTATTACGCCCTCACAAAATGCGGAAGCATTTTCGAAGGGCACATAAGAAAAGATGCGGGGAGGAATTTAGAGTGACACAATATATGATAACCTACAACGAGGACAAGGTTCTTATGGAGTCTGTGGGAGAAGAAAACAAAAAAACTGTTCAGCTTACCACTTCGGAATTTTGCCTTTTAATGCAATACCCTAAACTTTCAAAAGAGGAAGTTTTAGAAAAGCTATGGGAAATATTCGACAAAGAACGTGGCCGAGCCGAGTGTGAAAAAACACTCGACCTGGCTTGGGAATTTTTAGGAAGGGAGTAATGCTTTGTGAGTTTAAAAGGAATTTGTAAAGCGATTATCGACAAAACAGCTGAAGCGGTTCTTCACATGCAAGACCTCAAGGCCGAGCTTTCTAAAAAAGGTTTTACTGTGGCAGAAAATGAGAAGCTCCCCGAGCTTGTCGAAAAGGTGCGACAAATCGCAAATTATGAGCGAATAATCGAAGGAACTATAATGCTTGTGTCCCCTGCGAATTCCCTTACACTTACAAATTTTGTACGTGAGCCTACGGAGGTAGCAATTTATAACCCGACAATAGAGGATGCGTATATATCCTCGACTGCGTATTCAAAGGCTGTTGTTTCTTTTCAAGGCACATTCCCTGATGATTCGGACACAATGACTGTCGATGGAATAACCGCAGTGAAAATTTACGATGAAACTTCGGGTGTTTGGGCGATTACGTTATCGACAGATGATGAATCGACTGCTTTCTTTTCGGGTCATGCATACAATTATCTGGTAGTTGTTTCAAAACACGAAGAAGAGGTAATTTGAGATGATTAAATACAAATTACTTGAAGGGGAAACGCAGGAACTTCTGGGTGTTGCGGAGTGTTACTGTGGGGTATGCAACGCAGAGGCGATAAGTGAGCTTGAATATAACCTTATAGTGATTTCTTTAGTTGCACGTACAAACAATGAAAGTGCAGTCCTGAATTTAATGGAGGGATTATTATGATAAGCCTGATACCACTTCTTACTCTCCCTTCGGAAAAGGTAACAACGGTTGATGTGAAAGAAGTGTCTTTTCTCAACCAACAGTTGCCGATATGTGCCGAGCTTGTACGGAATGGTGAATATGATTTGGCATACGATTTTGATAAAGATGGCTATGTGACCGCAAACGATTATGAGATTCTTTACAATATGTATTATCTCAAATACGATAGCTTTGCTGCAGGCGACCCAATGAAACCGGGCATTATGTTGAATATCAGAATCAAACGAATTATAAACGGTGCTTTACCGTATGATGCGACCTTTGACCTTAATGGTGACGGCGTTATAAATGAATTTGATTTGCTTATTGCAACGGATTGGAACTTGTTCAAAAAAAGAGAAAAAGAGGTGTTTTAAATGTTCCCCTGCCCCGAATGCGGAGATACGCTTTTGTATAACTATGACTTAGATATTTACATTTGTGACCTTTGTGGGAACACAAAAACACGGCAAGAAATTTGTGATGAAGGTTTAGATTTACCTTCAGCAAAGGAAAAAATAGAAAACAAATTTTTAATTTAAAAAGGAGTAATGTTTTATGAGAAGTCCATATAAAGGAAAATTTAGAGTTAGTTCACCATATGGTTACAGGACTATGTCGTGGGGCAGAGAATTTCACGATGGTCTTGATTTAGTCGGCATTGACAGTAAAAATGTTTATAGCACCATTGAGGGTAAAGTAGATAAAGCTGGTTGGGAAAATCCGCTAAATCACAAGCAAGGTTATGGTCTGTATGTGCGAATCATCAAGGCTGGTACTAAAGACCATTATTATTTCGCCCACTTGTCGAAAATCAATGTTAAGAAAGGTCAAAAGGTTAAAGTCGGTGATTTGCTCGGCGTAGAGGGTTCAACAGGACTTTCAACAGGTTCACACTGCCATTACGGTGTGCGTACCAATGCTTCAAAATCTAAGCATAAAAATATTAGCGAAATTAGTGGTATTCCGAATAAGGTCGGCACATACAAAGCTGATTCTGTTGAAATTAAACCCGAAATTAAATATCAAGT
>JAZNWW010000007.1:0-2662 GCA_045593535.1 Acutalibacteraceae bacterium | reverse complement strand
TTTTATGAGCACAATGCAAAATTATTGCACTCGCTTACCCGCACCCTTTATCGGTGACGGATATTCATCTTGGCTGTTGTATAGCAAAGGTAATTCCAAAAGAGAAACCGGCACCGTTGAATTTCACAGCTTAAACCTTGTTGGTTTTTGGAAATAGTGCGAGGATTGTTTGACTGCTAGTTAGACACTCTGCAAGAGTGGCTAACTGAAGGAGTTCCACAGCACCCAAAAACCAACAAGAAAGTTTAAGTGGCAAGACCTTTTTGACTGAGGGATGCCGTTTACGGCTCGTGAACCAAAAAAAGGTTGACTGAAATTCCCGTGTGCCGGGCGTTTGGTCCTTTGCGCGACAAAGGACATAATAGAACGACCGCAAGAAGAATAAAAGATAACAGATTAAGGGTAAAACCGAACTTGGTATAAGATATTTCGGCCTAAAAAAGAATTATATAAGTACAATATTACCCACACTAAATTTCTACTGAGCCCCGATTACGTTTATTTGACCGTGAGGCAATTGTCAACAGTAAAGTAAATATATCAATTCTGGGACTCAGGGCGTATCCTAAACCTTTTTTAAGCTCTAAAAAGTGCTTCCTGTTGGGGACATCCTTTGTCTTGTTGAAAAAAAATACTGCTTTTTAGCAAAAAAAATGGCTTTTATGCCTTGTTATTCTAAATTTTGTTATCTTTGTGCATCATTAACCATATTAATTGAAATTGTTATGAAAGAATTGATTGAGAAAATTCAGGAGACTTATGCTGCATTTGCGGCTGATGCTACAGCTCAGGCTGAGAAGGGTAACAAGGCTGCAGGTACACGCGCACGTAAGGCTTCTTTGGAGCTCGAGAAGGCTATGAAGGCTTTCCGTAAGGCTTCTCTTGAGGCTGCTAAGTAATAGCACCTGTATTGATGACGCATAATAAAAGCTGCCATAGGTAGCTTTTATTTTTTTTATCATTAGTGTCCCGTTAAATTTTTATCCAAGATTTTTTTGAGAAAATGAGTTTGTAACTTACTGATAATGAACAATGATGTTCTTTTAGAGAATCAACATTTTCAGAAGTTTAATTTCAAATCCGTTTCTTTTAAATATTGTCATAAACAGCTGACGCTCAAATACCTATAGAGATAACAGCGGATTTTAATAGGACACTAATGAGGCCGGGTGTTCCTGGGAACAGATGCGGAACTCAATGCAGAGTAATCTTAATGATACGCACTGCAATTTTGGATAGGTTCGTACCTGCAGATAGAATTGCCTCTGCATATTCTGCTTGTTTCAGATATCCATACCCAATGGTACCGTGGATATGAGTTTTCACAGATGAACTATTGCGACTATGTTCGGGACATAAGTCTCAAGCGTTCCTTCTTTAAGGACGATAGATTGGCAGCAACCTTTGAATGGTATGATATATTTGACAGCAAGAACAATTCACGATATAGAATAAGCGACTACTATACTCATTTTTACAGACACTATAAAGTCAATTCTTATATGATGCAGAGTCTTAAATATAACTTATGATATGACGGACCAAATATTTGTCTGTTTTTCATTACATGTGTATATTATGTGGAACGCAAATGAAATCTGTTCAAGAACAATTCTTAAACAATTGTGAAATAAATATCAAACAGCTTCTTGTTTTAGGGAAAAATCATTAACTTTACAAAGTTTTACATACGTGCGCGTACGCGCGCTTTTCATTAGTTGATGGGGGATTTAATGAATTTAAAACCATATTTATGAAAAAACATTTTGTATTGGCAGTTCTGGCGGCCTTTTCGTTATCAATGGGCTATGCACAGAATCTCAAAGGGTTTGCCTACGGTGATGTAGAGGCACCCCGTGGCTACAGTTATGAGAAAGGGCAAAAGCCCGGTATCGCAGAGTGGGAGTCTCCCGAAGAGTTGGCTCTGAACAAGGAGCAGCCCAAGGCATGGTTCTTTACATTCGGCAGCGAGGAGTCGGCACGTAAGGTGTTGCCCGAGAACAGTGAGTATTATATGTCGCTCGACGGTACATGGAGCTTCAACTGGGTCGGTAACCCATGGGAGCGTCCGGTGGATTTCTTCAAGCCCGGCTTTGATGTGTGAAAGTGGGACAAGGTGCAGGTTCCTATGAACTGGAATGTGTACGGCCTTCAGGCGGATGGCTCGCAGAAGTACGGAACTCCTGTTTATACCAACCAGAAGGTTATTTTCCACCACCGGGTTGCGGTAGGCGACTGGAAGGGCGGTGTGATGCGTGAGCCTGCAAAGGAGTGGGCTACATACAAGAACCGTAACGAGGTGGGTTCTTACCGTCGCACATTCACAGTGCCTGCAGAGTGGGCAGGCCGTCAGGTATACATCAACTTTGACGGTGTGGACTCTTTCTTCTACCTCTGGATAAACGGCAAGTACGTAGGTTTCTCAAAGAACTCACGTAACCTTGCTGCATTCAATATCACAAAGTATCTTGTCGAGGGTGAGAATGTTGTGGCTGTCGAGGTTTACCGCAACAGTGACGGCTCATTCCTTGAGGCACAGGATATGTTCCGTCTCCCCGGTATCTTCCGCACAGTGTCGTTGACATCTACCAATCCTGTCGAGCTACGCGATATCCGCGTGCGCACCGACCTTGACGCGCAGTACAAGGATGCTGTAGCAAAT
>JAZNWW010000006.1:0-3341 GCA_045593535.1 Acutalibacteraceae bacterium | reverse complement strand
ATAACATAAGACGAAAGGGCGCGGTAAGATACGATTTTATATTTATTAAAAATCGTTTTGAAATAAATTCAATGAATTACTATTATGATGATGCAATAAATGCTGGAAGTGACCATGCATTGTTAATCTGCAGTTTGAAATAATTTCAAACAAATAGACTTTTCTCTGGACTTTTAAAGTGTTTCGGATATAATTGCTGTTACCAAAAAGAAAGGTGGCAATTATATGAGCACAAAAGAATTACAGAAAGAAATTTGGTTTTTATACGGACTTTGGTATAGGTATTATCTTCTCTATACTTTTCTTAGGGATAATAAAAGAGAATTAGAGTTAGTATCAAAACTGCAGGAAAAGCAAAACGAGCTTTTGCGGCTTATTGACTTTGCAAAAGACCAACTTTAAGTTGGCATCTAAATGGTTCGGAACAGCCAAGTGTTGCGGTCTAAAAAGATGCCGCACCGAAAAGCCTTGAGAAATCAAGGCTTTTTTCGTTTTCTGTCCCTATTTTTCAAGGTGCAATTTCGTAGATGCCAACGACCTACAAGGTGGATTCGAACCACCGAAGTAAAAATAATAGGCAGATTTAGTGATTTATTATCGCTAGCGGAAGATATCCTTGTCGATGTGCGATGTAATGATAAACACTTCTCGGAAGTTGATCCAGAATGGTATCGTGACTTTTTGAAATTTTATACCTCACTTGAAGCCAAACACGATAAGGAAGAACGGGAGTTTATATTTGAACAAAAACATATAGCTCTATTTTTAAAGATTGGGCGAAGACCAAATTCGACAAAAATATGAAATCTTGATTTGGCTATATAAATTCTTTATAAAACATGGTATAATGAGTTCGAAAAATTAAAATATGACGAGGATTTTATGTTCAGGGATTTAACGAGAAAGAAGCAAAAGCTCTCCATGGTTGAGTGCAAGGAAATATTAAAACAAGAAGTGCGTGGAGTGCTTGCCGTTAACGGCGATGATGGTTATCCATACGCTCTGCCAATCAATTATTATTTTGAAGAAGAAAGTAACAGAATCTATTTTCACAGCGGAAAGGTTGGACATAAGCTTGATGCGATAGCAAAAAGCGATAAGGTTTCGTTCTGCGTTTACGATAAAGGATATCACAAGGATGGACATTGGTCACTCAATATTAGAAGTGTGATCATCTTCGGACGAATGCAAATTGTAGATGATTGGTCTGACGAGCTGATGGTAAATTTCTGTAAACGATTTACAGGCGATATGGAATATATCTATAGCGAGATCGAGAAGTTCAAAAGCAATACTGCAGTCCTTTGCCTTGAAATCAAGCATTTGACGGGAAAACTCGTCAACGAAGCGTGACGCTCTTACTCACTCTGTCTTTTTTTCGGCCCTTGCATAACCTTAATAAAGCGAAACATTTCATCTGGTCCTTCGTTGGCATCGTGTATTTCATCTTCAAACATTTCGTGTTCGGGTCTAAAATATTCGCACCAAAACTGGTCGATCTGAAAACCACACTTGTTTACATAAAAATGGATGTTACGTTTCTCAAAATAAGGTGTGCAAGTTTCCCAAACCAATGTTTCGGGATGCAGAGCCTCAACTGCTTGCCACGCGCCGTAGCCGATACCTTTGCTATGTGCTTCGGGTAGTACAAAGAGAATATCTAAGTGGTTATGATGCGTCTCCTTGTCAATCGTGAGTATCAATCCGCCGACCTTCTTACCATCAAGCATAATGCGGTAGGTTTCGCTTCTGGGATTGTCGATGGATTTTTCAATGGTTGCGCGAGAGATGATCTCACCATCATCGTCAATATGGTCGTCACGTTCACCGAACTCCAACATCGCGCCATACTTGAACGCCCATTGATTGTCAAGGATAAACTGCTTACGGTCATCTAACGCAAGCGGTACAAGAGTAACCTTCGTGTTTTTCATAATTACCTCCAAAATAAAAATAGAGCCTCGGCTATTGCTAAACAATAACCCAAGCTCACTTGGACACCTAATCCGGCTTTATGGTACTACGGTACACAGCCTCCGGTGACAAATCATTATGTTAAATTTATTATACAACAAAACTTCGAAAAAGTCTATAGTAAGCCTAACTTCGTCAAAAAATGTTAAAAATCATTAATTTAAGCTCTTTTTTTCAAAAAACAAAGTGGCATCTAAATGGTTCGGAACAGCCAGAAAAGAGACGGATTCGAAAGGCGGCTCTTGGCGACAGTCCGGGGGGCTGTCGCAACCGCCGTGGCTTTTCCACAGAAAAGCGAATCCGTCCTCCCCCACCAAGTGTTGCGGTCTAAAAAGATGCCGCACCGAAAAGCCTTGAGAAATCAAGGCTTATTTCGTTTTCTGTCCCTATTTTTCAAGGTGCAATTTCGTAGATGCCAACGATCTACAAGGTGGATTCGAACCATCGAAGTAAAAGCGAAGGGCTGATTTAGCAGAACAAAATTGCTAAACCAGCCCTTTTTTATTTTTTCTCTTTCAATCTTGCTTTTGCTTCCTCTACGGTTCCACCGTCTCTTGTTAGGTAAGCATCGACGAACTTATCTTCAATCTTGGTGTAGCCACCTACAACCCCTTGCTCGATTTTCTTGTAGCCATCCACAACACCTTTTTCAATTTTCTTGTAACCGCCGGTTACTGCTTCGGCGATTTTTTTGTTTGCTTTTACAATTTTTGATTTAGCCATATCTGTATATTTTCCTCCAATCAGATTGATTCCGAGAAGCGATACGACAATCCATACTGCTGTTCCCGTAAATATGTTTAGTAATAAGATTTCCGCTGCTTCCATACCCGGAAAGGACACCAGCATTGATCTTTGCATTGTGTGAATGGAAACACACGCATCAGCGAGTGAAATATTACGGAGTGTCTTTAATGCCGGAAAAGCAGAACGCTTTGCCTTTACCATACCGATAATGGCAATGGTGATTTTAGTGAATGTGTATGTGGCAATGGTAATCATTACAATTTCGTGAAAGGCGGTACCTCTATCTTTAACAGCAGACATTATGTTCACACCTACTATACAGAAAGAAAGCACAACCAATAAAATTCCCGTAATGCGCCGTGCAAAAAGCTCAGTATCATACCTCCCATTTGCTTTTCGTTTGACCTGCAACACAGAAAACCTTGTAATTGCAAGCACAGTATAGTACGCACCTACTGTAATAAACCACCACGAATGTGTAAGAAAACCTATAATACAGTTGCCGAACGCATAAGCAGTGTTAAACGCAAGACTTGTATAAGGGCTTTTTACAATATTTAATACTTTCATTTGATACCCTTAATCATCGGAATAAGCGCAATCAGCATAATGATACCAAG
>JAZNWW010000005.1:0-53572 GCA_045593535.1 Acutalibacteraceae bacterium | reverse complement strand
CTCACCTAAAACATTTCCCCATTCGACATAAACGCTTGAACTTGTATAATTGTATATCTTAAGTTCAGTAACCTTTCTTAGTGTATAAATACTTTTTGTTTTGTAGCTTGAGTCAAGCAGATATTTTCCGTTGACATAGGTAGCAGGAACTACCTTGAAATCGTATTTTATACCATCGGCAAGATTTGCCTTTTTATATGATGTGGCTGTTGTTCTTTTCAAATAGGTATATTCACTTGAAGTTGATTTTTTGTAGTAAATATAATACGCTTTAGCGCCCGAAACCTTGCTCCAAGAAATCTTTACATCATCATATCCGTAAAGTACGGCGTTCACCTTTTTCGGAGCCGCCAAATTTTTCGACGTGCTGAAAGTTACAGTTTTTGCAGTACCGTTAACAGTTTTGCCACTAACTTCCGTATAGGGAACTATTTTGAAGGTGTACTTGGTACTTGCAGAAAGGTCTTTAGTATATGATAATTTTTGGGTAGCTCCCTCATATGTGTATGATTTTGAGGAAGCTCTCTTCCAATAAATCTTGTAACCGTCTGCACCTGCCACTTCGCGCCAGCACACTTTAGCAGTATTATAATCCGAAAGTTTGCTAATCAAAACTGCGGTAGCGCCTAAAGAGCCTTTTTTCCATACTGCATATAAGGTAACGTTTTTATTTAAGTTTGCGGGATATGTGCCGCCTCTCTTATATGTGGCAGTTGTTGCCTTTTTGTTTGTTGACCAACCAAGGAAAACATAACCCGAACGAGTGGGTTTCCAGGTTGAAAGGGTCATAGAAGCTTGATATCCCTTAACACTCGCCTTAGGTGCACTCTTACCACCGTTTGCGTTATATTTGACCGCATAGGTTTCGCCAAACGCTATTTTAAAATATCCTCCATCGGATTGGTCGGCAAAGCTCACTTCAAAATAGTAGGTGTTACCTTCTTTTAACTCATAAATCAGTTGGAAGTTGAGGTCCTCACCACTATTATCATCACTTGTAATCAAATTACCATTTTCATCATAAAGCCAAACCTTTGTATCAAGGCTGTCGCTGTCTTCCCTTATATAATTAGAGTGAATTATATATTTTGCAGTTTTCTCAGGTTTGAATTGAGCAAGCTTTGAACCACTGCTTATCGTTACACCATAAGTTGTGTTGAGTTTTAATGCCTGAACATCCTTTGCCCATACAGCATAAAGTGTGGTATTAGCCTCGTTGCTGAACAAATCCCCGGGTTGATAAGTAGCGGTTGTTGCTGAGCTGCTTGTCGCCCAACCACGGAAAATACATCCCGAGCGAATGGGTTTGGTTGTAGAAAGAGTTATATTGGTTCCATAATCCTTTGTTTGTGAGGAGGGAGCACCGCTGCCGCCGTTTGCGTTGTAGCTAACCTTAAATACATTGCCAAACTTAAAGTTAATTGTACCGGTTTTGGAGTTGCTGAAATACCTAACTTTATATTGATATACGGTTCCTGCATTAAGATTATATTCCAATCTGAAGTTGCTTCCTTCACCACCGTCGTCATTGGAAGTGATTTCGTTTCCGTTTGAATCGCACAAAGAAACCTTTGTATCTGCGTTACCTGTAGAATATATTACATACTTTCCGCTGACTGTTGGAACAAATTCATAAGTAGCTATTTGACCCGGCGAAGAAATATTTGCACTATAGCTATTGTTAGCTGTCAACGGGTTAACAGAAAGAGATACCTGGTGTTTTGTTTGTGAAGAAGTAATTGTTGAACCTGTTGTGCAGTAGATGTAGTCACCATCTTTATACAAATCGTAAATTTCGTGACCCGAAGGGAGTGAAGGGGTGTATATGGTAGTAGTTGTGTTCTTTACAGTGTCATATCTTTTTACCTGAGAAGAGGTGGTGATGTAAATATAATTACCATCAGCTAAAATTCTGCCATAAGACCAGGTGGACTGATTACTCTTAACTGTACCTGAATAGGTTTTTAAATCGCCACAGGTGCTGTCATAATAATATACTGTATTTCCTACCACAACAAACTCCGCATTGGAATTTTGCCAGAAATAACTGTCATAGATTGAATTGTTGGTAGGTGTGTCATAATCATAAGCTTCGTGGCCTGTATTCCAGATGCCTGTATTTGAGCGCAGGAAATTGTCATGCGACACTCTGCCCTTTGAATCGAGCGGTGAACCGGTATCATCCCAGGTTATATCAACGTGGTAATAATAGCTTCCAACCTTAACCAAGTTCCAAGCGTGGCACAAAGCGGTTGAACGACATTGATAAGATTCTATTCCCACTTCTTTTAAAAGAAAGTTATAAGCACTCGCATAACCTTGACAAACAGCAACCTTATCAACAAATACACCTGTCATGCCATAGTCTTGCTCACGATATTCCCCGTTTGAAAGCTGGTTAGGGTCATATTCGCAATAAGTAGCAATTCTATCATGCAAAAGAATCATTTTTTGCAAATCGGTAAGATTACTGTTATTCCTAATTCCTGATAAAAGCTGATATGCCGCTTCTACCGAACGATTATAAAGAGTCGCATATTCTGAAGCAGTATCACAATATGTCGGATATTTCACGTTAAGTGCGCTCAAATAAGAACCGCTTGTAGTAGCATCTAATGACACAATGTGAAACAATTCAGGTGTATCATAAAAAATCAAGTTGCACAAATCTTCCCATTTAGAAGTAGGAATACGATAACTGTAAATGCTGACATTAGAGCTGGGGCAGGAATCAAAAGCATCTATTAGATATTCCTTGAATTCGTCAACATCAATATAAGATGAAAGTGTTGAAGCAAAGGAGGCTTCGTATTTTTCACTCACCTTTTCTACAATATCATTTTCCTCGGAAGTGTCACCGGCATATCTTTCAATTTCGGCATGAAGCACAAGTTCATCATCATTTTCGGTTTCATCCGGGATAGACTCATCCACTTCCTCCACACCGAAATCTGTTTGAGTTTCTGTCGGTACCTCGCTCACGCTTTCAACCGGTACTTCAACTTCATCGGCAGCTGCTGCAACCGGCATTACTGAAACAACAGAAATCACCATAGCAACTATCAAAAGAAGTGCCAAAAGCTTTTTCATAACATTACCCCCCACTAAAATCGCATAATGCGTATATGTAATAAAAATATATAAGAACTCACTAATATCATAATAACAATATTATCCCGAAATGTCAATAAAAGTTAAATAAATAACAATCTTTTTCCTCCACTATTTAGTATAATATAACAGGAAATTTTTTCCTTATTGCTCTTTTTTTACATTCTAAAAAATCCCGCACTCACAAGTGCGGGATTTTTATGACATTATTTCTGATTTAATCTAAATATTCACGAACTTTTTTTACAGCAGCTTCTGCCAAAAGAAAATATCCGTCTGGTTGCAGATGCACACCATCAGGTATCAGTAAATCCTTGTGCTCTTCGACTATTGAATAAAAATCCAAGACCGGTAAATTATATTTTTTTGCAATTTCCAACGCCACTTGGTTTCTTACCTTTACCCTTTCATTGCGCTCGTTATCGGCAACGTATGTAGTCAAAAGTATTACGAGAGGTGTACCTTTGAATTCCTTTAGCAAGAAAGTAATCATCTTTTCGTACGCTTGTGCATACTCGGTATTGTCCTCCAAATGCCAACCGTGCAGACCATTGTTGAAAAGGACTACTCTCCTTTCGCCCTGTTGCTTTGCAAAAATACTAACCGAGTCGGCAAAATACGGATTATCCAACGCTTTAGAGGTTCCAAATCCGTCAAAAAATATTTTTTCGTTTGCTACACTTGTTGCCCTTTGTCTTGTTCCGCAAGAGATGGAATCTCCAATATAAAGCACCCTTGGTACTCCCTCTGTATCAGCGTGCTCCCACCAAACATTATCCCACTCATAAGTTTCGAGCGCCTCGGTGCGTTTTTCAAATTCATAAGTAAATTCGCTCATTTTTTATACCACCTTATATCGATTATATAGCATTACAGTAAACGTAATGCTTTTGAAGTTTATTATATAAGTATTATACAGCATCTGAAAAAAAGCGCAAGTGTTAAATAAAGCACTCGGTTGTTGCTTATTTAAAGTAGTAGCTATACCACAATACAAAATTAAATATGGCTTTAAAATATCGCTTAGCTTTTTGTATTTAGTGATATTCCGTCTTTGACGGAGTGATATATTTTGCTACGCAAAATGTGATATTGAAACCTGCGGTTTCAGTGATATTATATTCGCCCCAAAACTCGCGAAACGAATATAACTTGCAAAGCAAATATAATTGTGCGAAGCACAATATAACTCGCCGTAGGCGAATATAACTGCACCAAAACAAAAAGCACTTCCGAAGAAGTGCTTTTTGTTTTGGTGCGAGTGATGGGACTTGAACCCATACGTCGTTGACACACGCCCCTCAAACGTGCCTGTCTGCCTATTCCAGCACACTCGCAAATGTAGTATTCTCTTTTATCGCGCTTGAATATTATATCAAAACACCTCGGACTTGTCAATAAAAATTTTTAATTTATTGAAAAATTATTTTTTTGAGGCTTTTTAAAAGATTTTCTTTATTTATTAACAAATTTGTGGTAATATTAAATAGTTAATATTTATTTGTTAAATGAGGTATTATTTTTATGGGTCTTATGAGAGCACTTTTCGGTAATTACAGCGAAAAAGAAATAAAAAGAATTCTTCCTCTGCAAAAGAAGGTTTTAGAACTTGAAAGCGAATACTCCGCACTTTCTGATGAGGAACTTCGCAATAAAACAGTAGAGTTTAAGGAAAGATTAGCACTTACTGAAACACTTGATGACATTTTGCCCGAGGCCTTTGCCGCTTGCCGAGAGGCTGCTTGGCGTGTGCTTGGTATGAAGCACTTCCCCGTTCAGATTTTGGGCGGTATCATCCTACATCAAGGCAGAATTGCCGAAATGAAAACAGGTGAAGGTAAAACCTTGGTTGCTACCCTTCCCGCATACCTTAACGCCCTTTCTGGCAAGGGTGTTCATATCGTAACTGTCAACGATTATCTTGCAAAGCGTGACTCCGAGTGGATGGGCAAGCTTTATCGCTTTATGGGACTTTCGGTAGGTCTTATCGTTCACGGTATGGAAAAGGATGACAAAAGAAAGGCTTATGAGGCTGACATCACCTACTGTACAAACAACGAGTTGGGCTTTGACTATCTTCGTGACAATATGGTAATCTACAAGGAGCAAAAGGTTCAAAGAGAGCACAACTTTGCCATTGTCGATGAGGTTGACTCAATTCTCATTGATGAAGCGAGAACTCCCCTTATCATCTCGGGTCAAAGTGACAAATCAACCGACCTTTACACCGCTGCCAATGCCTTTGCAAGAGGTCTTAAAATGGTAAAGGTAAAGGAAATGGATGACAAAATGACCGATGAGGATGCCAAGTATGATGGCGACTATGTTGTCGATGAAAAGGCTCACTCGGCAACCCTTACCCCCGATGGTGTTAAAAAGGCTGAAGCCTTCTTTAATATTGAAAACCTGAATGACAGCGAAAATATTGCCATTGCTCACCACGTAAACCAGGCTATACGTGCTTATGGTATTATGAAGCGTGATGTTGACTATGTGGTAAAAGATGGCGAGGTTATTATCGTTGATGAATACACCGGCCGCCTTATGTACGGAAGACGCTATAACGAAGGTCTTCACCAAGCTATTGAAGCAAAAGAGGGCGTAAAGGTTGCAAAGGAATCTAAAACCTTGGCTACCATCACCTTCCAAAACTTCTTCCGACTCTACGGAAAGCTTTCAGGTATGACAGGTACTGCTATGACCGAGGAAGCCGAATTTCAAGAAATTTATAAGCTCGATGTTATAGAAATTCCGACAAACAAGCCTATCGCCCGTATCGATGAAAACGATGTGGTTTACAAAACCGAAAAGGCAAAGCTTTTTGCTGTTATAGACAAAATTATTACTGCAAACAAGAAGGGTCAGCCCGTTCTTGTCGGTACTGTTACAATCGAAAAATCCGAGCTTTTATCAGCGCTTCTTAAAAAGAAGGGCATAAAGCACAATGTCCTTAACGCAAAGCACCACGAAAAAGAAGCCGAAATAATTGCTCAAGCAGGTAAATTCGGTGCTGTTACAATCGCTACTAATATGGCAGGTCGTGGTACCGATATTATGCTTGGCGGTAACGCAGAATACTTGGCAAAAGCCGCTCTTCGCCACGATGGACTCAGCGAAGAAATGATAATTGAAGCTACCGGCTTTGCCGAAACCGATGATAAGGACATCTTATCGGCTCGTGATAAATTCAAGGAATATTACGATAAATTCAAGGCCGAAATCGCTCCCGAAGCGCAGGCGGTAAAGGATGCCGGCGGTCTTTGTATCATCGGCACAGAACGCCACGAATCAAGGCGTATCGATAACCAGCTCCGTGGTCGTGCAGGACGTCAGGGAGACCCCGGTAATACACAGTTCTTTGTATCGTTAGAGGATGACCTTATGCGTTTATTCGGAGGTGAAAGAATCACCTCTATGATGAATATGCTAAAGGTTGATGAAAACCTTCCTCTTGAAAGCGGTATGCTCTCAAAAACTATTGAAAGCGCCCAAAAGAAGAAGGAAGGTATGAACTTTGCTATTCGTAAAAACGTGCTTCAATATGATGACGTTATGAATAAGCAACGTGAGATTATCTACTCACAGCGTAACAAGGTGCTTAACGGCGATGAGTTGACCGAAACCATTTATAAGATGATTGATGAAACCATTGATGCTTACTGTAATATTTTCTTGGCAGACTCGGCAATTCACGATAATTGGGACTTAAAGGGACTTAAAGAATATTTCGGTGGCTGGATTTGTTCACAGGATGACTTCAAATTCACTCCCGAGGAGCTTGGAAACATCGAAAAAGAGGATATTGCAGAACAGCTAAAAGAAATGGCTCGCAAAAACTATGCCGCACGTGAGGAAGCCTTTGGCTCTGATACAATGCGTGAGATTGAGCGTGTAATGCTTCTTCGTTCTGTCGATACAAACTGGATGGACCACATCGATGCTATGGACCAATTACGCCAAGGTATCGGACTTCGTGCTTACGGTCAGCACGACCCCGTTATTGAATACAGAAACGACAGCTTTGATATGTTTGAAAATATGACAAACACTATTCGTGAGCAAACCTCAAAGCTGGTGCTTACAGTTATGGTTCGCAAAAATGAGGAAGTAAAGCGTGAAAAGGTTGCCGAAGAAACCTCAACCGGCGACAAACCCCTAACCGTTAAAGGAAAAGGTGTGGTCAGCAAAAACGCACTTTGTCCTTGTGGCAGCGGTAAAAAATACAAGCGTTGCTGTGGTAAGGATATCGACTGATTATGAAAAAGGTTTTACTTCATACCTGCTGTGCTCCCTGCTCTGTTTCCTGTACCCAGCCTCTGCTTCAAGAAGGTGTCGAGCTTACAGCCTTTTGGTATAACCCCAACATCCACCCTTTTAAAGAGTATGAAGCCCGCAGAGACTGTTTTGTTGATTATATGAACAGCCTTAATATTCCCTTTGTTTTAAAGGAAAATTACGGACTTCGTGAGTTTGTCAAAAATGTAGCCGATGATATTGACAGCAGATGTATCTATTGCTATGAGCATCGGCTCGAAGAAACCGCAAAAATGGCAAGTGATAATGGTTTTGATGCCTTTACTTCAACCCTTTTTGCAAGCATTTATCAGAACCACGATATGATGAAATCGGCGGCAGAAAGATTTGCCAAAAAATACGGTGTGGAATTTTATTACCGTGATTTCAGACCCAATTTCCGTGAAGGAAATAATAAAGCTCGTGAAATAGGACTTTATATGCAAAAATATTGCGGTTGTGTTTTTTCGGAAGAAGACCGCTATCAAAAACAAATCGACAAAGCAAAACTCAAATATGAATAACAAAAAGACCTTTCCATCGGAAAGGTCTTTTTGTTATTCTGAATTACTCTAAAATATAAATTTCAACATCACGTCTGCCGAACTGAATACATTGACTGCGTGTGTGCATAAACAAATCCACGCCGGTAGGACGGTTTTTAATAAATCCGCCTGTATCGGCAGCAATGGCATAACCATAAATGAATTTGCCATCGGGAGTTTTTATATACATTTTTGTGCCATAAGGAATGACTTTAGGATTAACTGCGATATATCCGGGCTTGGGTGCTACACCTGTCGCACAGTTATTACCTGTATAAGTATAAGCAGTTGCCTTAACAGTCATTTTCTTTTTGTAATTTACAGGGTTGCCCTTTGCATCGAGTGCGATAGGCTTTGAGGGAGTAAGCCAAGAAATAGCCTTAACAGCAGCACTTGAAGTCACAGCTGCGTTTACAACCTTTGTACCTACAACCTTTTGAGCGTTAACAGGCTTTTTCAAAACCTTTTCTGAAACAAGCTTTCTCTCAACTAAAACTCCGTTAACTAACTTTTCCTTATATTCCACTTTTTTCGAACCATCCACACCTTCTTTTATGGTTCTGACAGTTCCCTTTAATATATCGTGACAGTAGTCAGTCTTTGTGGCGTAAGGAATTTTTTCAGTTTTTTCGCCGCTTACATAGGTGATATCGGTAAAATCGATATATGTGGTTTCGGTTATAACTGTATCTGCAGCGGGTTCTACAAAATCGTATTCATCAAGCGAAAAGCCCGATTTTTCAATTACTTCTTTAACTGTACCACCTGCAAAGTCAACCTTTATGGTATCCTCGCCACGTGTGATATAGACAGGAAATGTGTAATTGATTACTACTTCTGCTGTTTTTCCGTCAAAATCAGAGCTTTCTATTTCATAATCATTTGAGGGAAGCTCTGCCCCGCTTAGTGCAGAGGAAATGTTTTTACTTAATGTGCGTACTGTATAAGTGTTTTTACCATCAAAAATATTTACGGTGTAAGTGGAGCAGCTAAGTAAAGTAACTACTACAGTTGTAATCGCAGTAATAACAGCGACACAAGCAAGTCGTATTCTTTTTCCGTTTAAAAGAGAGGAAAAAGCGTACTTTAATTTTTCTATCATCCAATAACTCCTTTATTTCAAATGTTGTTTTTTTTGAGTACTTGGCTATTATAAACAACAAAGCAACCGATGTCAAACAATAAAAAACGAATATTTTTGTGAAATTTGCACAAAGAAACACAAGAAAAACAAAAGGTTACAAAGTTGTAACCTTTTTAAAAAGCGACTAATTGACAATTTTTGTCACTTAACTTGTGCAATTCAACAAAATTAGGCTACTGATTTTCCCATTTACTTCCAAAAGCCGCTTTTTTCCCTATAAATTGTGGCTATTTATGCCTTTGCGACACACAACCACAAAATATCGTATCCATATTTCACTCTATTATATAGGCAAAGCGGCATAGATACTTCTGTTTTCAAATAAAAGGACAAGATTTACTATATTATATGTGCTTATCAGAAGAATTATGAAAAAAATTAAGAGGCGTGATAACGCCCCTTAATCATCATATATATTTAATTATCGGCATAATTCCACTGTCGGTAATATCAATCACCGCATACGAGGGTCCTTTTTCTCTGGGAGATGAAAGCGACCCCGGATTCACATAATATATTCCATCCTCATATAATATATCAGCCTTGTGCGTGTGGCCATAAAGAACAATGTCATAACAGTTTTGTTTTGCTGCTTCCTTTAATTTTTCTATTCCGTGCTTTACGTAGTATGTGTGCCCGTGTGTATAAAAAATTCTTTTTGCTCCTATTGACTCGAGCCCTACTGTCGGCAGAGTAGAGAAATAATCACAGTTGCCGCAAACTATGTGAAACTTCTTATTGTCATATATATACTGAAAATCCTCGATATCCGAAACGTTATCCCCTAAAAAGAAAATATGCTCGGCATCGCCCTCAGAGGTTAAAACCTTGTCAATGATATTTGTTCTTTTATGGGAATCGGATATTACAACTATTCTCATATAAATCCCTTCTAAATCAAAATTTTACACATATATATAATTATATACGGAGGTTGTAAGAAATGCAAAACAAAAATTTAAATATAAACAATATGAAGGGAAAATCAAAAAACGAGCTTTTAAATATGCTCTCAAAAAGCGAAAGAGAGAAGGTTACATCTCTTTTAAATGACAAAGAAAGTCTTGATAAGCTTCTTAAAAGTCCCGAAGCGATTAGCATTATGAATATGCTGAAAGGCAATAAAAATGGATGATTTAGGTGCTAAATTAGCCGAGATTTTAAATAACCCCGAAGCAATGAACAGGGTAAAAAGTATGGCGGAAAATATTTTAGGAGAAAAAAGTGTTGAGGAAAAGAACGATACCGGCGATATTGGTGGTGTTTTGGATGCGGGTGAAATGGCAAGTCTTATCTCTATTGTCTCAAGGCTTAAAAATTCGTCAGACAATCCTCGAAGCCAACTGCTGAATGCCCTAAAACCGCATTTGAGCAAGCCCCGACAGGAAAAGGTTGAAACTGCGATTAAAATTCTAAAGGTTATAGAAATTTTACCGTTAATGAAGGAAAGCGGAATACTCAATTTTTAAATTTCGGGGGTGTTAGAGTTGGATAGCGATTTTTCACGCAGCTGTGATGCCGCAATCGAAAGAATGAGAAAAATGAACGAAAAATCGGCTTTCTATCTAAATAAAAACAAAAAAGTGCCACCCGAACCCACACCTAAACCACAACCACCGCCTGAAAATCAAGGATTTTTATCCTCTCTTGGTATTCCCTTTCTTGATTCCCTCGCAAAAGATGGCGACTCGGCGCTGATATTAGGCATTTTACTTATTTTGATAAGCGAGCAAAGCGATAAAATTCTCCTTTTCGCACTAATTTATATACTGCTATAAAAAAAGCGCTATCTTTAAAAGACGAGGTGCCGTAACGAAGGTTTTGAAAATAATCGATAAATATAATCAGAACTAATTTTGTATAAGATTAACGGGGCAAGGAGAATTTTTTCTCCTTGCCCCGTTTGCCATGTTATTTTGTTTTTACATACTTGTAGGTTGACCAGCCGGAGTAGTAAGTTTTGCTTCCAACCTTTTTGTAGGTTCTTACTCTTACATAGTAGGTCTTCTTAGCGCTAAGGCTCTTTAAGGTATATTTCGTAGTCTTGTAGCTGGAAATAGTCTTGGTCTTTGCGCTTGTAAACTTCTTAGAGGTAGAGTACTGAATCTGGTATCCGGTAACCTGAGTAGATTTCTTTGTAATGTTTACGGTAATGCTCTTCTTACCTGCAGTAAGCTTAGATACCTTTGTTGTGGCAGGGTTAATCTTGAAGGTCAGCGTTTTAGTACCGCTGTACTTACCCTTCATTTTAATGGTAACTTTATAAGTTCCTACATTCTTTCTGCCACTTGCATAAGTCACCGTGTAGTCGGTGTTCTTTTTAAGTACCTTCCCGTTAGAATCCTTTACCGTAACGGAAGGTGTTTTCACCTTGCCATCATAAGTATAAGTGGTAGCAGAAAGCTTAATGGTTTTTGGATAATATACTGTTGTTGTAGCAGAAGTGCCACACACACTACATTTCTTCACAACCTTCCCGTTCTTAGATGTGGTTGCCTTAGTGGTAGTAGTGCTATATTTGTGAGCTGCTAACGGAAGCTTAGCGCTTGAACCTGAAATTACAGTGCCACAGTCGTTACACTTAGTATAAGCCGCATTACCTTGAACCTTACAGGTAGATGCCTTTGCGGCAACCTTGGTTGTATTCTTGTGGGCACAGGTTACTTTAACAACACACTTTGCCACAAAACCGCCAACTTCGGTTGTAACAGAAATTGTTGCAGTACCAACCTTTTTGGCGGTAATTTTACCTGAAGAACTTACTGTAGCAACAGAAGTATTACTGCTTTGCCATACAACTGATTTATCAGGTGCATTTTCGGGTGTAATGGTTGCAACTAAGGTAGAAGTTCCGCCTACCTTTAAGTCAAGAGAAGACTTATTGAGTGTTACGCCTGTAACTGTGGGGGCGGCAACCGTCCATTTTGCGTAAAACTTTTTATGTTCGGTGCTGTTTGGCGCGATATTTGTCACGACACTGCCGGTAAAGGATGGGTTATCATACCACCCCGCAAAATCGTAACCGTCTTTAGTCAGGTCGAACGGAAGCGGGATTTCCGAAGCAGACGGGTCATAACCTATAATGGGCTCTGACGAGAAAGCTCCGCCGTTTGTATAATAGCGTATTCTGTATTGCGTCCATTTCGCGTAGAAGGTCTTGTCTCCGGTGTCCGTGGGCTTAATTTCGGAAATACGTCTGCCGGTAAAGGACGGATTCTCATACCACCCTGCAAAGGCATAGCCGTCTTTGAACGGTATATCCAGTGTTACTGTACCTGCCCCGCCGGTATAGGAGGAAGCTGGAGCCTCCGCAAAAATGCCTCCGTTATCCCGGTAGGTTATCGCGTAATCTAACCCGTCCGTCACGGTATACGGCAAATTGTGCTCAATCGCAAACTGCAGGGCGAAGGAGCCTGCCTCCACTTTCCATAAGCGTATATAGCCGAAGAAGGGCCTATCAAAAATCGGCGAATCCATAAAAGCTTTGACGCTTTTCGGTATCACAAGCTCCTCCAGCTTAGCGCCATTAAAGCACAGGTTCGAAATAGCAGTTACCGTTTCCGGTATGGTATAGGAGGCCGAGGTCTTATATTGGGGATACGAAATAATTTCTGTCATCGAGTGATTAAAGACAACCCCGTCAACCGACCGATAGCTCCGGTTGTCCGGACTGACGGTCAGGCTGCTGAGCATCTCAAGGTTTAAGAATGTGTCGGGATAGAACTTGGTGACCGTCGACGGAATGGCAATGGCTGTCAATTCACTGCAGTTGGTAAAAGCCTCCGACTCTAATTTGATCAGCCCTTCCGGGAGAATTGCCTGCTTTAAATTCTTGTTAAATGAAAAAGCCTTTGAGCAAATGGTTTTGACGGTCGCCGGAACCGTGAAGTACTCTTCCTCACGCCCGGAAGGATAACAGAGCAGCTCTGTTTGATCCTTGGAATACAAAACGCCGTCAATGGAAGCAAAGACTTTGTTATCCGGCGAGACATGGATATCTTGCAAATGTTCACACCATGCAAAAACGCCCGATTGCGGATTCATATAGCGGTTGTCTTTGGTCATCTGCGTAATGGTGGAAGGGATAGAGACCCTCACCAAATTGATGCAGTTTCCGAAGGCACTGAAACCATCCTTTGCAATGGAAACGACGCCTTCCGGTATCACCACATGCTTTAGCCGAGGCAGATCATCGAAGGACTTCGCCGAAATGGCGGTCAGACCGTCCGAAAAACGAATCTGCGTTATCAGGCTTCGATATGGGTACCAGGGAACTTCAATTCCTTCAGACGACCACTCGGTCATCTCGCCGGTACCTGTAATATCCAAAATTCCGGTGCTCATGGACAGGCTCCATTTGAGATTTTTTCCGCAACTTCCGCTGTAATTGACGGTCGGCAATACGTCGATATCCTTGTAGGCAATGGCGTTTTCCTGTGCATATTGCTGCGCCTTTGAACCGCTTTCTCCAAACAGTAGAATCGACGGTGTTCCCTCAAAAACAGAATCGCCGAAAGAGCTTACCGTTTTTGGTATATAGATATTCAACAAGGCAGGGCAATTTGTAAATGCCCCTGCGCCGATGGTGGTGACGCTGTCAGGGATCATAACGGAAGAAAGATTCCGGCAGTCGGCAAACGTCCACAGTTCGATGGCCGACAGGCCTTTCGGCAAAGCAATCTCCGTTAGATTCGTGCAACCCTGAAACGCCATCATGCCGATGGAAGTGATGCCGTCATGTAAGCGTACCGACAATAAGCTTGCGCAGTTTGCAAAGGTACTTTGCTGTATTTGCGTAATGCTTGTCGGTATCTCCGCCTCTTGGATACTGGAACCGAAAAATGCCCAGTCTTCTATGACAGTTACCGTGTTTCCCATCTTCACCTGCTTTAACCGTCTAGAGCCGCAAAAAGCGTAGCGCTTAATGGTGGTTACAGTTTCCGGCACCGTATATACTTTGGTATCTCCCATCACCGGGTACCACAGCAGTTCTGTACCATCTTTGTTGAACAAAACCCCGTCTTTCGTGCGGTATGAGGGGTTTTGCGGATCTACGGTAATCTCCTTCAGAGAAGAACAATCCTTGAATGCCCCTGCCTGTATCACAGTGACGGTTTTCGGAATATACAGTGCAGTTATGGATTTGCAGAAATAGAAGGCGCTCTCTCCAATTGTAGTTAACGATTCCGGAAGGGTCAGTTCCTGCAGCGAAACACAAGTGCTGAACAGTGCAGTCGGTATTACGCTCAGGCTGTTCGACAGCCGGACGCTTGTCAGTTCCCGGCAGCCGCTAAAGGCCCTTGCCCCGATCGTTTTTACCGTGTCAGGTATGCGGATGCACCTTAGGGAAGTACAGCCATTAAATGCTTCCTGACCGATGCTTATTAAGCCATCAGGCAGGTTTACAGTGACCACGACTGAGTTAGAGAAGGCATAATGACTCAGCTTAGTCACAGGCATCCCGTTGATTTTTGAAGGCACGGTGACAAAACTCGAAGTGCCGTTGTATCGGGTTACCGTTACCTCTTTTTTTGAGGATACGGAATACGAAAAGGTGTTGTGCCCCGTTTCGGTATATTCATAGCCTTCGGACACTGGTGTCCACTTAAGAAACAGGGTCGTGTCATCGGTGATGGTATCGTTGTCGCAGTCAAACGGCTGCGACAGCGCCGCGTCCCGACATAAGCTGAGCCAATAATCGTCCTTGCTTTCAAAGAAAATTGGGTTGATCCGACCGCCATCCTTTACATATTCCGTGCAGATTGTTCTCGTCCCATCCACAAAAGTAACACGGTGTAGGTCGGATAACCTGGACACCGCTGTATATGCGTTGACAATGCCATACCCATATTGATCATCGCGGCCGACATCGCTGCGATCCTGTGCGGTGATCAGCAGCCTTTGCTTAATTTCGGCGGGCGACAGTTCGGGGAACTGCGACTTTATCAGAGCGGCAACTCCGGCAACGACCGGGGAAGCCATCGAGGTTCCGCTCAACACCGTATATCCGTCTCCCAAATTGGTGGAATAGACATTGCTGCCGGGGGCGGCAAGATCAACTTCCGATCCGTAATTCGAGAATGATGACATCTTTCCCTTAGTGTCAACGGAGGATACAGCAATCACCTCCTGGTAGGCGGCCGGGTAGCTCACTTTTCCGTAACTTTCGTTTCCTGCGGCAGCAACGAGGGTAACTCCCTGCGAGTAGGCATAACGCACCGCTTTTTGTATAATGGCACTAAACCCTATAAATTCATAAGCTCCAAGACTCATATTGATGATATCGGCACCATTTTCGGCCGCATAATAAATGGCATCAGCTATAGAATCATTTGAAAACCCTCTTGAGTTTTTATTATTGGCTTTGATGGCCATGATGGTGATATTGGGAGCGATTCCGCAGCCGCCCTGTCCATTATTCTGTGCGGCGGCAATAATGCCGGCAACGTGGGTGCCGTGATTAATGTCATCTTCGGCATACTCCGCTCCTACCTGCTTCGTGACAATATTGCACGATTTTGGGGAAATTCTGCCAGCAAATTCCGGGTGGGATACATCAATTCCGGTATCAATGACCGCCACCACGACATCCTCGGAGCCTTTGGTGATGTTCCATGCCGAGGGACTGTCAATCATAGAGTGAAAGTATTGCTCCGTATAATACGGATCGGTCGGTACGGAATCGGACGAATCCTCTGCTATGTTCTGTGTATGATAAATAACATTGTAGGAGACGGTGGGCATTGCATCTGACCGTATGCTTTCCTCGACGGTTCGCTGTGCATCATCTACACGGATGACTGCGAAGCCGTTTTCGGAAAAGCGTTTTACGGTGCCACCCAGCTGCTTGGCGTATACCGTTGCCGTTGACATGTCCGGAACCTCGACTATTACCTCGTTGCCAACATAGTCAACATCTTTTTGAGGAGTGTTGCTCTGATTTTCATTCGTACTTAGAGTAGTGAGCCTGGCCGCCTCATATGATGCGGTATTCTCGGCGTCGGTATCCCCGGAATTAAACGTTTCTTGTGAAGCTTCCGGCATTCTGCCAATCCGATTTTCTATCGTTGTTTCGCCTGTCTGTGAAGCAAAGCTGAAAACAAGAAGAATGGCGACAACAAAAGCCGCAGCTCTTTTCAGTCCGTTACTGGAAATGGTGTGCATTTTAATTTTACTCACTGTTTTACCACCTCGATTTGCTATTTTTAGGATAATGAAAAATGATTGAACCCACTATATTATAGTCAAAATGCTGTATGTTGTCATTGATATCAAGTTTTGTTATATCCATATAATAACTTCCTCGTTTAAATTACTAATAGTGCTACAATAATAAACACTATGAGCTCTGCTGCAGAAAGGGAAGCTCCGATAATGCACATTTTGCGGTAAATTTGTTTTGAACGAATTGCAAATATGGTAAATACTACAAGGACTGCAAGAGGTAATACACCGAAAACTGCAACTATGAATATATTAGCAATATTTGTGGTGAAATCATCGTTATAGAAAAAGCCGAAATCACTATCAAAATAATTTTCTTGCGCTTTGGCAAGCAGGGCAACTGCTTTTTTATCGGTTATTTTATGTGCGGTAACCGATTCTTCATCATAAATAGAATACTCGTATATATTAGACCCGAGCTCCTTGTAGGAAGCATAGTAATACTCATCATCTGAAATTATCAATATTCCTACTTCTACAACTACTTTTTCATCCTCTGTACTGGCAACAACTGAGAAATAGTCATCTACATCATTGTAAGGGTCTTTTATAGTGACCTTTTCACCCGAAAGAACATCGGCAGACAGCTTTACCATATTATTTTCAGGGTACAAAAAATCTACTTCACAAAAAGCAAACTCACCGGCAGTGATTTTGTTATATTCTTCGAGATACTCCGACTTGATATAACTGCTTGATAAATCTGCGCCATCACCGAACTCTATATAAGCATCAATAAGCACACCGTTTTCGCTGGCGTGAAGCGTAATTTCCTTTATTTCCTTTTCTTGCTCGGGAGAAAGCTTTATTTTATTGTTAAGCTCTGCCAATATTTCATTATAAATATTTTCGTTAGAAAAGCGGACATACTCCTCTTTGCCGAAATAAAGGGTTTTTAAGTCATCTGAAAATGTAATTTCTGTCGTTTTGCTGAGAATTGTAGCATAATCATCTTCAAAATAAAAGTCCGATTCTTCCGTTGCAAGAACGGTGAAGGAAAAGCAGGAAAGAAACAATAAAGCGGTAATAAATAAAGCAATAATTCTTTTCATTTTCTTTTCCTCCTTTATGTCAAATTCAACTTGCGGTCAATCATAAAATACTGCAAGTAGTATAGTACAGCACAAAACAAGCCTATAAACAATATAGCACCAAGACCGGCAATACATATAACCGGTTCAAGCATTTTGTCACCAAGGTTGCCAAAATAATTTATAACTGCTTCCAGTCCGAAAAGCATAAAAGTTTGTGTGGCAAAGGAAATCACCATATTAACTCCGTAATAAATACCGATAGCGGTAATTACACGTGCTTTTCTTGTGATAATAGCGGCAAATGTGATACAACAGAATAAAAACAAATTGCTGAAAATTGATGCCAAAACTGCCAGTATCAATGCTTCAATTACATATATGATACGACATAAAGTATTGTCTTTAAAACAGATTCTAAAGAACTCACATATAACCTTCCAGGTTTCTTCCGACCAAAAGTTTTCCCAAAAACCGATTATGAGCATAGCTGCAACACCCAAGCCTATAAACAGGATAGTGGCAAACTCAATTAAAACTGTAGTTATTATTTTAGAGTTGAGAAGATGGGTGCGTTTTACAGGGAGAGTAAAGGTAAGGTAACCTTCATCGCTGAAAAAGTTTTTATAAAACCTTATAAATATAAGGATTGTAGTGATAATTGAAAACGCAATGTATGAAACAAACGTAAGTACAATTATTGAGGAGGCAGAAGAATTAACTACTGCAGGAAGCTCTCGCTCGGTAAAAGAGGTGTCAAGCATTCTGATACAAAATCCACTTGCAACTGATAGTAACAAGCAAATCACAGCGCCTATCCACCAATATTTAAAAAGAAATTTAAAATCATATTTCATTATTTTTCTTAACATCTGAATACCTCCCTAAAAAGCTCATCCAATGACTTTCCGTATTCATTTCGTGTTTCTTCGGCATTACCGCACCGTAAAACTGCACCGCCAAAGCCCATAAAAACGAAATCATCAAGCACCTGCTCAACATCTGTTATAAGGTGTGTGGTGATTATAATAGAAGCATCGGGATTGTAGTTGCTTACAATTGTGCTCAGAATATACTCACGTGCCGCAGGGTCAACACCGGCTATCGGTTCATCAAGGAGATATAGCTTGGCATTTCGTGACATTACAAGTATCAGCTGTACCTTTTCCTTAGTGCCCTTTGAGAGAGTACTGAGCTTTGAATTGGGGTTTATATTAAGGTCGCTTAAAAGCTTATAAGCACGTGCTTTGTCAAAGTCAGGATAAAATTCACTGAAATAACTCACGAGCTGAGAAACCTTCATCCAACCATTAAAATATGTTCGCTCGGGCAGATATGAGATAAGTGCCTTGCTCTGCTCGCCCACAGGAAGTCCTCCTATTGTAATTTCACCCGAATCGGGTTGTAAAAGCCCGCAAACAAGCTTCATAAAGGTGGATTTTCCACAACCGTTAGGGCCAAGCAGTCCTACAATTCTACCCGCAGGGACTACAAGGTTAAGGTCATTTAATACAGGAATATTTTTTCTGTAGGATTTGGTTAAATTTTTACATTCAAGTATGCTCATTTCCATACCTCCTCAATCATATTTATGATTTGTGACTTATCAATAGAAAGATTTTCACATCTTTTAATAAAACTGCGAACAATGTTCTCTGTGAGTTGTTTTCGGCAATTTTCGATAACAACAGTATCCTTTGTCACATAACGTCCTATGGTGCCTTGGGATATTATAAGACCATTGTTTTCAAGCTCCGAAAAGGCGTGTTGAACAGTATTAGGATTTACTGCAGCCTCTAAAGCTAATTGTCGTACAGTAGGAATTTGCTCGCCGGGTTTATACTCACCACAAAGTACCGATGTGGTAATTCGCTCTGCTATTTGCAGATAAACGGGTTTGTCGGAGGAGAAAGTCCAAGCCATAAAATCACCTCTTGTATTGTTGTACTATCACAATAATACAACCATCGGTGCAATTTGTCAATATCTTTTTTACAAAAGAACTGATAGAAATAAAGACGGCGCCCTCAACAACAAAAAAAACAGATAAAAAAATAAGGGCGATTTGTAAATCGCCCATACAATATCATTATTTAATTTATCGTCACTTCTGTTCATCAAGTGACAAAGAAAACGAAGGGAAAAAATCCTCCAAAAAAACCTTGACTTCGGGCATAGGAATATTTTCTGTCGCTTGTCTTACCGCCTTTTCTGCTGCCAAAAACTCCTTGTTGCCCATATCAATTTCCTGAGTACATTTTATAAGTGCCGAAATTTTATCTGCGGCTTTTACAAGGCGTTTAGTATCCTCATCGGGATTATAAATATTCGTAAACTCGCCCTTAAAATCATCAGGCAGCATTGACAAAAGCTCCTTTTCAGCTGCCGATTCTATCTGCTTGTAGGCAGTTTTAATCTCGGTATTATAATACTTAATCGGAGTCGGCATATCCCCTGTTATAATCTCACTTGTATCATGATACATAGCCACAACCGCCGCAAAATTAGCATCATAATTTTTACCAAAGCGACTATTTCCAATAAGCGCTAATGCGTGAGCGATTTGTGCCACCTCAAGTGAGTGTTCACTCAAATTTTCGCTTTTGGTATTTCTCATCAGTCCCCAACGGTATATATTTTTCATTCTCGCCATAAAACCGTAAAAATGATTTTTCATAATTTCACTTCCCTTAACCTGTCTCACACTACACTCATTATATCATTTTTAGGCATAATAGCAATAAAAATTTAAAAAACTTGTAAATATTAAAGATTTATGTTATCATATAACAAGATATATTTGTAAGTATAATTTAAGGATTTGATATAATGGAAAACGAAATCATTGTTCCTCAAAAAAAGAAGGTTTTAAGCTGTATTCAACCGAGCGGTATGTTAACACTCGGCAACTATTTGGGAGCGCTTAAAAATTGGCTCTCTATGCAGGATGAATTTGACTGCACCTTTGCGGTAGCAGACCTTCACGCAATAACTGTACGACAAGACCCTGTGGCTTTACGTCAGCAAATATATTCGACCTATGCGCTTTTGTTGGCATTGGGTCTTGACCCCGATAAAAATACCCTTTTTATTCAGTCACACGTACCCGAGCACGCAAATCTTTCTTGGCTTCTTTCCTGCAACACACAGTTCGGTGAAATGGCAAGAATGACACAATTCAAGGATAAATCTGCAAAACACGCCGACAATGTAAACGTAGGACTTTTTTCCTACCCTGTACTTATGGCAGCAGATATTTTGCTTTACAAGCCCGATTTTGTACCGGTTGGTGCTGACCAAAAGCAACATTTAGAAATTGCTCGTGATATAGCAACTCGCTTTAACAATCTTTATGGCGATGTTTTCACAATTCCCGAGCCTTATATTCCAAAGGCCGGCGCTCGCATAATGTCGCTTGGCGACCCGAGTAAAAAGATGTCAAAATCAGATGAAAATCCAAATTCCTGGGTTGCAATTCTTGATGACAAGGATACAATCATACGCAAATTCAAGCGTGCCGTGACCGACAGTGAGGCGTGCGTTCGTTACTGCGATGAACAGCCCGGTATCAAAAACCTCATCACAATTTACTCAACCATTACAGGCAAAACCATACCTGAGGTTGAAAAGGAATTTGAGGGTAAAGGCTACGGTGACTTCAAGATGGCAGTTGGTGAGGCAGTTGCCGACACTCTACTTCCAATAAAGCAACGCTATGATGAAATCATAAAGGATAAAAAAGCGCTCGAGGTTCTTTACAGAGCAGGTGCCGAAAAGGCTGAAAAGGTTGCAAGAAAAACCTACTTCAAGGCTATGAAAAAGGTGGGCTTTGTGCTATGAGCTTCCCGCTTGTAGGAAACAAAAAAATAGCCCTTGCTATTACAAATGCACTAAAAGAGGGCCGACTTCCTCACGCAATTTTGATTGAGGGTGACACAGGACTTGGAAAGCACACCTTGGCTTTTTATTTAGCAAAGGCCACCGTTTGCGGTGAGGATAATGCTCCTTGCGGAAATTGCAAAAACTGCAATTTGGGGACTAATCACCCTGACATTACTGTCACCACCTTGGAGGATAAGAAAAAAAACATTTCGGTTTCACAAATTCGCACTCTTAAAAACGAGGCTTATATAAAGCCACACCAGGCAAAGAAACGTGTTTTTATAATCGACTATGCTGATACCCTTAACGAGCAGTCACAAAACGCTCTTTTAAAGGTTTTGGAGGAACCGCCTGTTTCGACAATGTTTATTCTCATTGCAAAAAACAAAGCTTCTTTACTTGAAACGGTAATCTCCCGTTGCGTTGTGCTGACACTTTCAGCACCCGAAAGAAACGACTGTGTTTCATATATTAAATCGGTAAGCGATTTTTCTGAAAAGGAAATTGCCGAGGCACTCAAAAATTCCCAAAACAATATCGGTATGGCGCTAAACTTGCTTCACGGAAAGGCTGTTTCCAAAACAATGGCAGCCGCAAATGAGTTTTTGGGACACTTTTTGCGTGGCAACACTTTCGGTATGCTGTCGGTGACAGCGGAATTTGAAAAGAGCAGAATTGATACAGACAGTTTTTTTGCGGATTTAAAATATCTCACCGCAAAGGAATTGCGCAAATCTGTCGAAAGCTATAAAGCTCCGCTTTTCAGTAAGCTTTACAGTCTTTTGAGCGAGTGTGAAAAAACACTCATAACAAATATAAATTTAACACTTCTTTTCTGCACACTTGCAAGTGAGGCAGAAAAAATCACTCTACAAAAATAATGTCAAAACTAACGGAGGACTTATGACAGAAGTTATAGCTGTGAAATTCAGAGATACAGGTAAAGAATATTTCTTTGACCCTGCAGGAAAAACCGTAAAATGTGGTGACAGAGTTATTGTCGAAACCCAAAGCGGCAAAGAAATTGCTACCGTTTCGCAAACAAACCACGAGATAGAGGATGAAAAAATCGTACAACCTCTTTGTAAAATGTTGCGATTTGCTAACGAGCGTGACTTTAAAAGAATCGAGGAAAACAAGCAAAAGGAAGCTTCTGCGCTTAAAATTTGCGAGGAATTAGTGCTAAAGCACAAGCTTGATATGAAGCTTGTAAATGTTGAGTATTCCTTTGATGGTGGCAGAATTCTTTTCTTCTTTACATCTGATGGCAGAGTCGATTTCAGAGAGCTTGTAAAGGATTTGGCAGCACGTTTCAGAACAAGAATTGAGCTTCGCCAAATCGGTGTAAGAGATGAAGCAAAAATGCTCGGCGGTATCGGTGTCTGCGGTCAACCATATTGCTGTAAGCGATTTTTAAACGATTTCCAATCGGTGTCTATCAAAATGGCAAAGGAGCAGGGGCTCTCCCTTAATCCAACAAAGGTTTCGGGCTCATGTGGCCGACTTATGTGTTGTCTTAAATACGAGCAGGACACTTATGAATATTTAAATTCCATTACACCGGGTGTCGGCAGTAATGTTAAAACCCATCTCGGTACTGCGACTGTAATCGACAAAAATGTCATTTCGGGTAATCTTTTGGTCAAAAACAGCGAAGAGGATGCAATGCCTTATAAAGTACATCGTGATGATGTGAAAATTATTCGCAAACCAAAACAAAAGGACAACGACAAATAATTCACTATTATTTCTTTTATAAATAATATTTTACTTGATTTTTGAAGTAAATGTTGTTACAATAAATTCAGTAATACTACGGAGGTGTATTAAAATGGCTTATAAAATTTCTGATGCTTGCATTAGCTGTGGCGCTTGTGCCGGAGCTTGTCCTTGCGAGGCTATCTCTGAAGGTGATACTCAATACGTAATCGATGCTGACAAATGCTGCGATTGTGGTGCTTGTGCTGCCGGTTGCCCTGTTGATGCTATCGCTGAAGCATAATTCTTTGTTTTGAATTACGAAAAGAAACGCCCGTAAGAAAAAACACTTACGGGCGTTAAAATTCGCCAAAATTCACTTTTATTTTTATCGGTTTTATAATACACTCTTAAAAGGAGGGATTTTCCGTGGAGAATACAAAAACTATAGCGACTAACAAAAAAGCATATCACGAATATTTTGTGCTTGAGAGTTTTGAAGCGGGAATTTCCCTTTCAGGCACAGAGGTAAAATCAGTCCGTGCAGGCGGTGTGAATTTAAAGGATGCTTGGTGCAGTGTTGATAACGGTGAAATGATTATCAAGCAAATGCACATTAGCCCTTACGAGCACGGTAATATTTTTAACCGCCCACCCGCCAGGAACAGACGTCTGCTTATGCACAAGAGAGAGATTATGCGCCTTTTCGGTGCAGTCAAGCAGGAGGGCTTGGCACTTATTCCCTTGTCGGTTTATTTCAAGGGCTCACTCGTTAAGGTGCAATTGGGACTTTGCAAGGGTAAAAAGCTTTATGACAAGCGTGAAACTGCCGCAAAGCGTGATGCAAACCGTGCTATAGACAGAGCAATGAAGGAACAAAACCGTTAACTCTTACTTTTTACAATTCACCTCACTATTACCTCTTACTTCTTACCTAATCTATGGGGGTGTAAAGGTTTCGACGGGGATTTTGAAGTACAGGAAGCGAGCAGTGGTGCAGAACCACTTTAAAATCTGCATAAAAAATTAACTAACAACAATAAAGTTGCTTTAGCTGCCTAATTAGGCGGCTCATCCGACCAAAGACTACCGCAGCTTTGCGAGGGTGTCATTTTAGCGGTGAACGTGAACAAGAGTTTGCTCCAACTCTTGTCACGAATTAGGAGCTACCGAATTTAAAAGCTTGACAATGGGCGTTTGAAATTCGGGAAATTAAAGCATTGTCTGCGCTCGGAGATGCCCGTATGGATAGATTTTCGGACAGGAGTTCGATTCTCCTCACCTCCACCAAATAGACATTGCACGAACACCTACTATTTCAAAGGCGGTTTCGCCGTGAGGTGCAAGCTCTAATACAAAACCGAAAAGAACCAAAGTCATAACGACTTTGGTTCTTTTGTTATTATAAATCTTTTATACCTAATTTTCTTAATCCTGCAATTAGCTCTTGTGGCGTTTTAGGAAAAGCTCCATCTACAAGAACAAACTTGCTAGTATTTTTTATTTGCAAATTTTTCATTTAACTTTATGTCCACAATTACTACAAAAAACTGCTCCTTTTGCTAAGACTGCTCCGCAAAAAAGGCACTGTGCCTGATTTTGAGTAGGGCGTTGGAATTTTTCAACGATACCTATAATGGTGAAAACCAAACCTATTACAGCAACAACAATTCCGATCGTCACATAAATAGAGCCGGGATCAGATGAACCTGTGTTAAATAAACTTTCTAATTGCTTTTCGACATTACTATTCAACTGTTCTCCATATATGTACGATGCTGCACCTGCGCAAATTAAAATAATTCCTAAGGCTATCATCTATTTTTCACCTCCTTATGCCTTTTAGAGAAATCATTTCCAGAAATCAAAATTTGATAAATAAAAGATTTCTCCATCCTTTACTTCATTGTGAATATATTTATAATCTTCCTATTTTATCATCAATTCTCGAGTCAAATATTACTATACCAAAGTATTTAATAAATATCAAGTATTTTTTATATAATAGTATTGTAAAATTTGTAAAGGATGGTTGTTATGCTCGGTAAACGAATAAAAGAATTGCGGCTTTCTCTTGGTTTAAATCAGATAGAATTTGGTGAAATATTGAACGTAACAAAGCAAAGCGTTAGCAATTGGGAAAACGAAAATATTCTACCATCAATCGAAATATTGCTGAAAATTGTAAATCATTTTTCCGTTTCGGCGGATTATCTTTTAGGTTTATCTCAACATCGCTGTATTGAAGTAGATGGATTAAGCGACAGACAAATTTCATATATACAAAGTTTAGTTGATGACCTTAAAGCTGCGAATAAACCGAAAGCGTAATTATACAAAACCCCGTAACCTCTATAGAGATTACGGGGTTTTACATATCAATTGAAGTTTTATTTTTACAACAATTCCAACACTTTTTCCTTTGACATATAGCCGACTGCGGTATTTGTTACCTTTTTGTCCTTGACAACTGCCAGCATCGGAATACTTGAAACATTGAACATTCCGGCTAACATTGGCTCATTATCAACATTTATCTTACAAACTTTGATGTCTTCTCTTTCATTTGCGATTTCTTCGATTATGGGAGCTAACATTTTGCAGGGTCCGCACCAATCGGCATAAAAATCGATAAGTACCGTTTCTTTAGAATTTGTAACCACTTCTTCGAAATTGTCTTTTGTTGAAATTATTTCTTTCATTGTTTTACCTCGTTTTAATCTTTAGATTTGTAATAAAGCATACAATGGCAAAAGCCTTCAAAATCGGGGTCTTTTATCTGTTCTCTGAACTGGCGGCACATACATTTTGTATCCTCGCTTCTCTCTAAAACGCAGGGACAATAACCGCCGGTTCGCTCAAGTCCCTCTTTCACAGTTTTCACAATTTCCTTATCGGGATTTAATGTGATTTTCATTTTCATCACCTTTTCTTTGTATTTATTATATCCAAGGTATTTAAGACAAATACCCTATTTCCGCATTGCATTGCTTCGCCATATCGGCAATAGAATTATGGCAGGTAAACATCACAATTTGATGTGTTTTTGCATACTCACTCAAAAATTCTATCGCTTTTTTCATACGAACATCATCATATTGCGAGAGCGAATCATCAAGCAAAATCGGCAAAGCCTCTTTTTCATCTGATATAAGCTCGGCGATAGCAAGTCGCAAGCTCAAATAGCTCTGGTCAGCAGTACCGCTACTTAAAAAGTCGATATCTCGGCTTCCGAAAACATCCTTTTCACGAACTGTAATATCGAAGGATTTTGATATTGTCATAGATGAATATTTATCCCCTGTGAGTCGTGCAAAAATCTCGCTTGCTTTATTTTCGAGCACCAAACCATAGGAGGAATGAACCTCACTAAAGCTCTCGGTTAAAACCTCACTCGCAATATCCAAAATTTCGCAATATTCCTTTTGCGCGTTCATTTTTTCGAGTAAGGCTGCCTGTTTGTCTTTGTATTCATCAAGTTTTTCAGAGAGCGACACCTGCATTTTAGCTTCTGCGGCAAGGGTTGCGATTTTTGCCTTTTTGTCGCTGATTTCTTGAAGAAGCTTTTCGTATTCAGATTTTAAATAGTTGAAATCAAGATTAGTATCAAGATTTACACCCTTCAAGGCTTCTAACTTTTCACGTGCTGTATCATAAGAAATTCCACCCAACTCGTTAAGGTAAAAGTTAAGCTCGGCTTTGATTTCTCTGACTGACTGCGCTTTTTGGGAAATTTCGGGAAGAAGCTCCTTTATTTCCTCTATCGAATCGACCTTTTTATATTTATAAAAAATCTCTATAAGCTCGGAATAAGCATTTATTTCAACCTCTTTGAGCTTCTTTAAATCCTCATTTGCCGCCGACAGCATCTGCTCTTGATTTTCTATCACCTTCGTTGTAGCGTTAAGCGCCGCTTTTATTGCCTCGTATTCAGCGTTTGAGCTTCCGATATCAAAGGTTTTCTGTCCGATAGCTTTTTCAATTTCAGAAATTTTTTCACTTTCAAAGGTAATATCCGAATTGATTTTTTCCAAATATTCTAAATCTCGAGGTTTTAAAACAAAGCTCAAAACCGCAAGAATAACCGCCAACGCACCGGCTGTGGCAAAGGCTGCTGTATTGACAAAAAGCAAGGCTATTGCCACTAAAATCAAAGTGCCTGACAAAACCAAAAGCACCTTATTAAAAGGCTTTTTATGATTTTGAGCTTCCGGCAACTTTTCTTTTAAGGTCAGCAATTTTTGACTTCTTCTTGTGAGTTCCTGATTTAAGTCCTCACGTTCTAACTTCAAAAGCTCGATTTTAGACTTCAAGTTTTCCCTATTTTCCTCGGTTGCGTTTTCGGGAGGATTAAGCCCTGCTTCAATACTCTTTTTCAGAGTGACAATTTCGTTTTCCTTTGAAAGAGTATCATTTTTTGCCTTTTCAACCTTGGAAATGCAAAATCTAACCTTGTTAAGATAGTTATCATCAAGAATTTTTCCATCGGACAAACGCAAATTCTCGGAGGTGCTTTCAAGCTTTTCCTTGAGCGCCAGAAGCTTTTGATACTTCTCATAATTTCTGCAATCCTCTTCAGCGGCAATTTTTTGCTTTAGCTGTTCGGCAGTTTTTGAAATAAGAATAATTTCTGCTTGTAAATTTTCGGCGTCAGTTTTTTTGATATTATATTCGCTTTTGGCATTTTCCGCCTTGCGAATTTCCTCATTTATTTCCTCAAGCAATTTTAAATTTTTGTCATAATCCCCCGCTTTTCCGCTTTTTGACATAAGGGAAAGCTTTGCTTTTTGAAGCTTTTTGTTGACCGCCTCAAAGGAAACGTTTTCCTCGCCCGACAAGGCCAGGTTTGAAAGCTTGCTTGCAATTTCACCCTCTGCGGCAGAATCGCTTTCAGGAAAACCAAATTGCCCGATAAAAACGCTTCTCTCAAAGGAGGCAAGAGACAGTCCGAAAATTTTAGACCCTATATCCCCTGTCACCGTTTGGCTCTCACTCAAATCCAAATCAAAAAGCACCGCTTTGTCAGTAGAATTAGAGCTTCTGAACTCCTTTTCGAGTCGGTAGTTCTTACCACCGTGAGTAAAATCAACACTTCCCGCCATTTGAGAATTATCCCATGGAGTATATTTTTTTCTTATATTTTTTGAAATTGTGTTTCCGCCACGCTCGCTACCGTAAAACATCATTTTTATAAATGACATAATAGTAGTTTTTCCGCTCTCGTTTTGAGCATATATAACATTAAAGCCATCGGAAAAATCAAGCTTCAGGTTTTTGACACCGCCAAAAGAGGCAATATATAATGATTTAATCTTCATCGAAATTTACCTCCCCTGTAAATGCTTTAAGTCCGATTTTCAAGGCTTTTTTATATTTTTCCTGTGTTTGTGCATCGGCATTTTCTATTTTTTCTAACATTTTCTTTGCGAAAATCCCTTTAAGTGTCGGCTCTTTTATGAGTTCCTCCAAATCAAGCTTCAAGTCAGTGCTGTCCTTGATTTTAACAAAATAAAGAACCTCCTCAAGTCTTGTCAAAAGCTCCTTTAGATGTAGCTCATTTTGAGTGTCAAGCTGACCTACAAGCTCAATTTTGTAAAGATTTTCATTAAAGTCTTGTCCGTAATTTTGCTGTAATTCCTCTAAAATTTTACCCAAAATCTCATCGTTTGAAACAATGCCTGAAATATCCGATTTATGATGGATATGCTTTCTTTTTGAAACGGGTACAAACTCTAAATTACATATATTTCTTCCGATTTCGCCTACAAAAACGCCCTTTTCCTCAAGCTCATCAAAGCCTTGACCTTCGGGACATCCCGAGTAAGCAAAAGAGGTATTCCCAATTTTGCCAATCGGTGTTTTTTTGTGAACGTGACCGAGAGCGATATAGTCCATTTTGCAAGCCTTCACAAAGGAAGGAGTTATTGAATTGTAATCAGAGGAAAGGTCACTTTTCAACTCACCGTGCTGAACCATTAGGTTTACATAATTCTTATCTGTATCGAGTGTAAATTTCTCCTCGCCTTTTAAATACACGCTGTCAAACGAACGACCATATACCTTGAGGGCAAGCTCTTCAAAGGTGATACACTCATCCTCTTTTCCGAGTACAAAAAGATTGTCAGGCAAATCACGTGTAACAAAAGGAGATTCGGAATTTAGAGGGTCGTGGTTTCCTGCTGCAAAAACAATCGGGATTTTGCACTTCTCAATAGCAGAAAATACAGCATCAACAAAGCGTTCCTCTAAAGTATTGGAGTCAAACAGGTCTCCCGCTATTGTGATTATGTCAACCTGTTTTTCTTTTGCCAAATCAATAATTCTCTCAAATGTTAAAAGGGTTTCAAGTCGCCTTTTTTGAGCTGCAGACTTCAAAAAGCCCTCTTTCGCTCCTATATGAATATCTGCCGTATGCAGAATTTTTACAGTCTTCATTAAGTACACATCCTTTAGCCAAAGCGCTAAATTTATTGTAACATTTAAGGCTGTATTATTCAAGCGGTTTGATGAAAATATATAATATTTTCTCAAACTATTTTATGGTAGAAAAATTTGTCGAAATATGTTAGAATTTGTATGATGGAGGTGTCTGATGTGAAAAATTATATTTTATACAATTCCTTGGCAGGAAACGGTAACGGTGAAACCATTGCCAACAATATCGAGCTTGAAAATGGTGAAAATGTTTTTCTTGATTTAACAAAAATTGAAGATTACAACGACTTTTTCAGAAATATCGACTGTGATGACCGTGTTATAATCTGTGGCGGTGACGGTACGCTTAACCGCTTTATAAATGCAATCAACGGTCTCGAAGTGAAAAACGACCTCTATATTCTTGCTACCGGTGGAGGTAACGATTTTTTCAACGACCTAAACCTTAAGCCTTCGAATAAACCTCTTCTGCTCAATAATTATATAAAAAATCTTCCCACACTTCACGTCAAGGGCAAAAGCTATCGTTTTATAAACGGTGTCGGCTACGGAGTGGATGGTTATTGCTGTGAAGCACGTGATGAGAAAAAGAAGGAAAAACCCAATAAAAAGGTTAATTACACTCTTATCGCTCTTAAAGGACTTTTGTTTCACTTCAAGCCCCGAAATGCCACAGTTACGGTAGATGGAAAGGAATATAAATATAAAAACGTTTGGATGGCAACCACTATGCTCGGCAGATTTTTTGGCGGTGGTATGATGATAGCACCTATGCAAAAGCGTGACAATCCCGATAACACGCTGTCGCTTATTCTGCTACACGATTTGACAAAGCTCAAAGTGCTTTACATTTTCCTTTCGGTTTTTAAAGGAAAGCATATAAAATATAAAAGCGTTGTAGAGGTGCTGCAAGGGCACGAAATTTCGGTTACATACGACAAACCCGCTCCTATGCAGATTGATGGTGAAACAATATCCGATGTGCCCTCTTATATAGTTTCTTCAAAGAAAAAGGCAACAATATAACGATGAATATGCAAAAAATCAAGGACTGTTTTTTTACAGTCCTTGATTTTTTATTCATCAAACTCAAATGTTCCTGCAAGCAAGGTCACACTTTCTTTTCCCACCGTTAAAAGTCCACCGTCTAAATGTGCGGTCTTTTTTGTTTCATCAGGGAAATTAAGTGTACAGGAAGAAGAGACAACAGTTGTCACAAAGGGTATATGCCCCGCCATTACCGCAAGCTCCCCTTCGACACCTCGAAGGTCAAGCCTTTCGACATCACCCTCGAAAATATTGCCATCCGGAGAAGACACAACTAATTTAAAGGTATTCAATGCTGCACCTTCTTCGCCTTTTCTACCGCTTCATCAATACTGCCGACAAAAAGAAAGGCTGATTCGGGTAAATCATCGTGTTTTCCTTCAATAATTTCCTTAAATCCACGCACAGTTTCTTTAAGCGGTACATATTTTCCTTTAATGCCGGTAAATTTCTCCGAAACATCAAATGGCTGTGAGAGGAAGCGCTGAACTTTACGTGCTCTGCCAACCAACAGCTTGTCATCATCCGACAATTCATCCATACCCATAATCGCAATAATATCCATAAGCTCATTATAGCGCTGAAGTATTCTTTGTACCTCTTTTGCAACCGCATAATGCTCTTCACCTACAATGTCGGGAGATAAAATTCGGCTTGTGGATTCGAGCGGGTCAACTGCAGGATAAATACCTTGAGACGCAATATTACGTGCAAGCACCGTTGTAGCATCCAAGTGTGCAAAGGTGGTAGCAGGTGCCGGGTCGGTAAGGTCATCCGCCGGTACATAAACCGCTTGAATAGAAGTGATTGAGCCCTTTTTGGTAGAGGTGATTCTCTCCTGCAAAGCGCCCATTTCGGTAGCCAAGGTTGGCTGATAGCCAACAGCCGAGGGCATACGACCGAGAAGAGCCGATACTTCACTGCCCGCCTGTGTAAAGCGGAAAATATTATCAATAAAGAGAAGTACATCTTGACCTAAAGTGTCTCTGAAATATTCTGCCATAGTAAGTCCCGAAAGACCAACACGCATACGAGCTCCGGGTGGATCGTTCATCTGTCCGTAAACCAAAGCAGTGTTATTTATAACACCTGACTGCTTCATTTCGTTATAAAGGTCGTTACCTTCACGAGTTCTCTCTCCTACACCCGAAAAGACCGAAATTCCACCGTGCTCCTTGGCGATGTTGTTAATAAGCTCCATAATAAGAACCGTCTTGCCAACACCCGCACCGCCGAAAAGTCCGATTTTACCGCCCTTTGAATAAGGACAAATAAGGTCGATTACCTTAATACCTGTTTCAAAAATTTCGGTATCTGTAGCAAGCTCTTTATATTCGGGAGCAGGTCGATGAATTTCCCAACGTTCTTCTGTTTCGGGAGTCGGCTTATTATCAACCGCTTCACCCAAAACATTGAAAATTCTGCCCAAGGTTTCTTTGCCGACAGGCACGGAAATCGGAGCACCCGTATCGGTTGCGTCAACTCCACGAGCCAGACCATCGGTTGAAGACATCGCAATACAACGAGCGGTATTATCGCCGATATGCTGTGCTACCTCTACTGTTAATATTCTATCAGCTATGGGAATGGTCAAGGCGTTTAAGATTGAAGGCAGCTCTCCCTCGTTAAATCTTACATCAACTACAGGTCCCATAACCTGAATTACTTTTCCTATGTTTGCCAAAGCATTCACTCCTTTTGAGTGTTAAAATTTACATTTCGCCGCTGCCTGCGACAATTTCTGTGATTTCTTGTGTTATAGCACCCTGTCGTGCTCTGTTGTATTCAATACTTAAATCATCTATCATCTGCTTTGCGTTTTTGCCTGCCGAATCCATAGCCATACGGCGAGCGTTTACTTCACTTGCAAAGCTTTCTCTGACATACGATGTTATCATCCCTGCGACATATTCTTTTACAGCACCGTTTAAAACGGTAAGACAGTCGGGCTCGAACAAAACGCTGTTATTCACGTTTTTCTCTGACCTTTCAATCGGCAAAAGCCAGCCTGTCTTTGCTTCTTGCTTCATTGCCGAAACACACTCGGTATAAACTACACCAAGTCGGTCAAATTCGCCCTTTTCAAATTCATCACAAAGCTTATCCGCTAAAGCCTTTGCTTCCGGAAAGCTTATTTTTTCAGAAGAGACAAACTCACCTTGATATCTGTCACACGCACGTTTTCCTATAGGAATAATTTCGGCATCGGGATATTTTTTTGCCTCTTTAAAAGCGTTGGCGTTATATCCGCCCGCCATACCTCTGTCGCCTGCAATAACCACAAGCTTTGTAATCCCTGTGGAATTTTGTCTCATAAAGGGACTTTTCAGACTTTCTGTATCTGATGAAAGCACCGAAATCGACTCTAAAAGCGAGGCTCTGTATTCTAAAGCTTTATTTGAAGCAACATTTGCTCGGCGAAGCTTTGAAGATGCCACAAGGCCCATAGCCTTTGTCAGCTGTAATGTTGAAGATACGCTTTTAATCCTCAAACGCAGGGCTTTAATATTACCTGCCATATACTACACCTGCATTTCCGAAAGAATTTCCTTCAGCTTTTCTTCATCATCTGCTTCAAAATATCCGCCCTCAATACGTGCTAACCAATCACCGTATTTGTTTTCGAGATTTTGATAAAGTGCCTTTTCAAAATCTTTTACATCCTTTACAGCAACTTTATCCAAATATCCCTTGATTGCGGCATAAACAATAGCCACCTGACAACCCACTCTTACGGGCTGGTTTTTGCCCTGCTTTAATATTTCGACAATTCTTTCTCCCAAAGCCAAACGGGACTTTGTGTCGGCATCCAAATCGCTTCCGAACTGTGCAAAGGACTGTAATTCTCTGTACTGTGAATATAAAAGCTTCAATTCACCCGATACCTTTTTCATACCTTTGAGCTGTGCGGAGCCACCCACACGACTCACCGAAATACCGGGATTTATAGCGGGTATTATTCCTGAATGGAAAAGCTCGGTTTCAAGGAAAATCTGTCCATCTGTAATTGAAATTACGTTGGTCGGAATATACGCCGAAACATCGCCCGACTGGGTTTCAATTATAGGAAGTGCAGTAATAGAGCCACCGCCATATTCCTTTGAAACACAAGCCGCTCTTTCTAAAAGGCGGGAGTGCAAATAGAAAACATCTCCGGGATACGCTTCACGACCGGGAGGTCTTCTGATAAGAAGGGATAGCGCTCTGTAAGCCACTGCGTGTCTGCTTAAATCATCATAAACTATGAGAACATCTTTGCCCTGCTCCCTGAAATATTCTGCCATAGCACAACCACTGTATGGAGAAATGTACTGTAACGGTGCGCTCTCACTCGCAGTAGCGGCTACAATAATCGAATATCCCATAGCACCGTTCTTTTCAAGCTCATCAGCAATTTTTGCAACCGTCGTGGATTTCTGACCTATTGCAACATAAATACAAATAACGTTCTCGTTTTTTTGATTTATAATAGTATCAACCGCAATTTCACTCTTACCGGTTTGTCGGTCACCGATTATAAGCTCACGTTGACCTCTGCCTATCGGAATCATACTGTCAATCGCTTTAATACCCGTTTGAAGCGGTACCGAAACGCTTTCACGCTCGATAATACCGGGGGCTTCAGATTCAATAGGCCGAGTACCGCTATACTCAATAGGGCCTTTACCATCAATCGGCTCGCCGAGAGCGTTTACAACACGACCTAAAAGCCCCTCTCCGACAGGTACTGACAAAACCTTGCCTGTGCGGGATACAGTCATACCCTCTCGTATGTTATTGTCATTTGAAAGAATTGCTACCGAAACGGTTTCCTCCTCCAAATTTTGCGCCATACCAAAGCTTGAGTCTTCAAACTCCAAAAGCTCATTAGCCATACAATTTTCAAGTCCCCAAACACGTGCAATACCGTCACCGACAAGAATTACCTTGCCTGTCTCTTCCATTTTAACCTGTTTTTTGTATGTTTCGATTTGGGTTTTAATAATATTACTTATTTCACTCGGGTTACTCATTTAGTGATAACTCCTTTTATATCTTTAAGGTGGTGACTGACACTTCCGTCAAATACCTTGTCATCAAGCAAAACCTTTATTCCACCGATAAGCGACTTATCCTCAATAAAAAGCAGCTCGACCTTTTTACCTGTTTTTCTTTCAAGCGTTCGAGAAAGTAAGGTTTTCTGCTCTTCGTCAAGAGGCATCGCATAATAAACCTTTGCGATGCTCGTATTTTCACTCGCTGTTTTCAGCTCAAAAAACACATCGATAAAGGAAAGTGTTCCCTTAATTCTGCCCTTTTTACAAAGAAGCTCAAGGCATATTAAAACATCCTCTTCGAGAGACTTTGAAAAGGCTTCTCTTAAAGCCGAAAGCCTTTCGCTCAAAGGAATTGCAGGCGAAGCCAAAAACTCCAAATAATCCATATTTTCAGCAAAGATTTCTTTTAGAAAATCAAGGTTTTCGGAAAATTTCTTCACCTTTTTCTTTTCGAGTGCCAAAGTAAACAGCGCTTCAGCGTATTCTCTTAAAACTTCTGTCACTCGGTATCACCCATTTCTTTAATGAATGAATCAACAAGCTCCTTATTATCCTCTTTGCTGACCTCACGCTCAAGAATTCTGCCTGCAAGCCTTGTTCCGACATCGACAATTTCTGTCTTTATTGTTTCTTCTGCTTTTTTGAGTTCAAGCTTAGCATCGTTTTCAGCTTTTTTGATGATGGCTGCTGCTTTATCCTGTGCGGCGGCAATTATTTCATCCTCACGTATCTTTGCAGTATTAACAGCAGACTGAATAATGCTGTCGGACTCGGTTTTTGCTTGCGCCAGCTTCTTTTCATAAGCTATTTTGTTTTCCTCGGCTTCTGTTTTTGCTTGACTTGCCAATTTATAGTCATTGTCAATGGTGCTTTGTCGAGATTCGAGCATCTTTTTCACCGGCTTATATAGAAACTTCTTTATAAGCAAAAAAAGTATCACCAAATTTGCAAGAGAAACTAAAATTTGCCAAAGATTTACTGAAATTACATCTAAAGATTGCATTTTATCTGTTCCTATTATAGAGATTTTACTGTCTCAACAAGAATGTCAACAAGCAAATTAGGTGCAACGAAGATAAGCAAAATTGCAATAACAAGCGCATAAAGACCTGTAGTTTCAGCAACAGCACAACCCATAAGCATTGTTGTAGTTACCGCACCCTTGCTTTCGGGCTGGCGACCTATCGCCTCACAAGCCTTTGCAACTGCGTTACCTTCACCGATACCGGGGCCTATACCTGCTATCATAGCAAGGCCTGCACCAAGTGCACAACATCCTAAAATAATACCAATAGCGAGTTCCATTTTTATTCCTCCAAAAATTATTTTTGTTTTTTCTGTTTTCGTAATTTACGTTCATTATATGCTTCAAGTGAAAATCCACCCGAAATATTAAGCATTGTAAGCATTGCAAATATAAAGGCTTGAAGACATCCACTGAATACATCAAAATAGATTGAAAGCACCGCCGGAATACCTATTTGGAAAAGCGGTATATCGGCTAAAAATCCGGGTAAAAAGCTTAAAAGCATACTTGAAAGCCCGCCGAGCGCTGTAGCTAAAAGTATTGAAATTACCGTACCCGACAAAATATTTCCATAATGGCGGAAAGCCATAGAAATAGGGGTTGCCAATTCACTGATAAAGTTAATCGGTGCTAAAAATGATACTGGCTCTGCAAAACTTTTTAAATAGTTTACAGGTCCGCACTTCATTTTGTAATATGTTATGAGAATAAAAACCAATATAGCCCAACCGCCCACAATATTTATATCCGATGTCGGCGGGAAAAGTCCTAAAAGGGATGTAAGACTTGATACTGCAGAAAGAGCAAGAATAGCAATTATAAAGGGTGAAAAGCCCATAAAAAACTCGCCCATATTTTCCTTTACCAATCCATCAACCTTTTCGACTATCAGCTCGGCAAAATGCTGGCGCCTGAGTGTTATTTTTTCTTTTAACCCGTGAGTCATATAAAGACAGAAAAAGAAAATCACAATCAACACAAGCAAGGAATTTACCTGCGCTTCGGTTATCGGCAAATCCTGAAACGGTAAATCAATGGTAAAATATATACCTGCACCCGTTACATTGACTCCTTCGCTCAAAGGCTTGGTTAAAACCTTTAGTACAATGCCTATTACAAGCGGTAATATCATCATCGAAATATAAAAGATGTCAACCGCTTTAAATCTGCGGTCAAGGTTTGTCAAAGCTTTTCACCTCGCTTTTCAAAAATCGGTCTAAGCATTACAGCAATTCTCGGAAAAAGATAAGGAATTATAACCGAGAAAATATTGAAAACATTGTCAAGTAAATATGCAATAACCGCAACCACCAAAAGCATTAAAAGGCGAAGCGACTGTGAAACCTTTATCAGCTTTTTCGCATCTTCCTCTCCCTTTGAGAGTGCCTTTTGTACAGTAATTCCCATAAGAAAGAAGTTGCCAACTGCCGCCAAAAAGCCTAAAATATTGCCAAAAATAAAGGTTATATTCCAAACACCCAGAATTAAAACCACAGATTGCATAAGCATACTGAAAATCATCACAATAATGGCTATGTATTTAGTTTCTTTAATAATCGTCGAATCAATTTTTTTCATTGCCTAAACCATCCTCACATATGTTAGATTTTACCACATTTCTTCTGATAATACAATGAAAAAATTGTAAAACCTATAAGAACAAAATATTTCATAAAAAAAGATTGACTTTTTATACTTTAAAATATATAATTATAGCGCTGTATAATTTTGGGCACCGCAAGTGTAAGCTGCGAAAGCAGTGCGGTAATATTGCTTAATCTGTTTTATCTCTAAATTACAATTTAATATCGAGATCAAGGCTTAAGTTTGGTAGCTTTGCGCTTGACCGCTGCCTGCGGCAGATGCAGGGAAAGCAGCAAAGTCGCTGCGGTCAAAGGATGCCCGCGCTCCAAGCGGACAGCAGCCTTTGGGCACCGCAAGTGTAAGCTGCGAAAGCAGTGCGGTAATATTGCTTAATCTGTTTTATCTCTAAATTACAATTTAATATCGAGATGTGGCTCAGTTTGGTAGAGCGCTGCGTTCGGGACGCAGAGGCCGCAGGTTCGAATCCTGTCATCTCGACCAAAACGAAAAGGTTACCTTTATGGTAGCCTTTTTGTTTTGCTTGTAAAACCGAGCGGAGTCGAACCGTAGGTTCGTCGAAGCAGTCCAAGACGCGCGACAGCGTTTTGGAACTGTGTAGTCGGCAGCACGAAGGTTTCGGCGGTAACGGCTCGGAGCCGTCGCAGAAATCGAGAGCGCACCGTATCCTGTCATCTCGACCAAAATCGGAAATCCGCTGATGAAAATCGGCGGATTTTTGTCACATATTCAGTATCCGAATATAGTTTGCTTTTTCAAAAATGTTGACTCTATTTTCCAGTTATGCTATAATATGTTATCTATGATGGGGCTATTCAGAGTAACAAGTGCACTCGGGAAAAGTTTTAATTAGTGTGTAAAACAGTAAAAATGATTTTTTTACTGTTCTGAAAAATTCTTATTTAAGTTAGGAAGGTTATAATTATGGATGGAAAAACCATACAGATTTTAGTAGCTATGGTCATTTATATGGCGATAGTAATTGGAATCGGTGTCATTTACGCAAAGCGTGCAAATAAAAACTCCGAGGAATATTTCCTTGGCGGTCGTTCGTTGGGCCCTTGGGTTACAGCGATGAGTGCCGAAGCCTCGGATATGAGCGGTTGGCTTTTGATGGGCTTGCCGGGTGTCGCTTATTGGTGTGGTCTTGCAGATGCGGCTTGGACAGCGATAGGTCTGGCAATAGGTACATATATCAACTGGCTGGTTGTTTCGAAGCGTTTGAGAAGGTATAGCGTAAGGGCTAACAACTCCATCACCTTGCCGGAATTTTTCTCCAACCGTTTCAGAGAAAACAAAAAGACAATTATGTTTATTGCAGGTGCATTTATTTTAATTTTCTTCACCGTTTATGCGGCAAGCTGTTTTGTTACCTGTGGTAAGCTGTTTTCGACATTGTTCCATACAAATTATGTAACAATGATGATTTTAGGTGCTCTTTTTGTATTACTCTATACAGTTTTAGGCGGTTTCTTAGCCGAAAGTGTTTCCGACTTTATGCAAGCTATTGTAATGATTATAGCTTTAACTGTAATTGTTATAATCGGCACTGTACAGGCCGGCGGTCTAAATGCTGTTGTAGATAATGCAAGAGAAATTCCCGGATTTTTAGAATTTTTCGGAATTGCAACTCCCTCCCTTAACGAAGCGGGAGAGCAGATTGTAACTGCCGCTGGCAAGCCTGATTTTGGTAACGCTAGCAACTACAGTGTATTGACCATTTGTTCTTGCCTTGCGTGGGGACTTGGTTACTTCGGTATGCCGCAGGTATTGCTTCGCTTTATGGCAATCCGTAAGGAATCCGAATTAAAGCGTTCTCGCAGAATTGCAACTGTTTGGGTTGTGATTTCCTTGGCGGTTGCGGTATTTATCGGTATTGTAGGTCGTCAGTTATTCCCGATTGAGCATTTAACAAAGAGTGATGCCGAAAACATTTTCATCACCTTGGCAACAAGCTCTTTACCGGCTATTTTAGCAGGCTTTGTTATGGCAGGTATTTTGGCGGCAACCATCAGTTCCTCTGACTCCTATTTGCTTATTGCGGCTTCTGCGTTTTCTAAAAACATTTTCCAAGGTATATTTAAGAAGAACGCTACCGACAAACAGGTTATGCTCGTTTCTCGTATCACACTTCTTGTCTTAACCTTAATCGGTATAATTATCGCTTTAGATGAAAACAGCGTAATTTTTGACATTGTTTCTTTTGCTTGGTCGGGCTTTGGTGCTACATTTGGACCGCTTATGATTTTCAGCTTGTTCTGGAAGCGTATCAACAAGGCAGGCGCTATTGCAGGTATGGTAAGCGGCGCAGGTATGGTTTTCCTTTGGAAGCTTGTTATCAGTAAACTCGGCGGAGTTTTTGAGATTTACGAATTATTACCCGCCTTTATATTCTCCTCTATTTGTATTATAGTAGTTTCCCTGCTTACAAAAGCTCCTTCTAAAGAAATTCAAGAGGATTTTGAAGCAGTTCGCAATGCTAAAACAGATATTGCTTAACGATATAATAGAAACATACTACTAAAAAACACAGCATAGCAGTCGGCTATGCTGTGTTTTAATTTATGTAATCAATTTTTAATTTTTTTCTGTCGGGTCAACAAGAGAAAGCATTCCTTCTATCAACACCAAAACACCTACAACAATGAATAGAGTATCAATTGTTCCGCCTTTATTAAAGAGAAGGCAAAAACCCGCTCCCAAAGATGCTACCGGTTTGATAATCATAAACACCTTCTGCACCGGGTTGCAAAGCTCATTTAGCTTTATTGCCGAAATAATCTGTGAAACACCAAGAATTATAAGAACTCCGGCAATTAAATAAAGTGCAATATCAACCAACAACCAACCAAGCACCAATACCGCAACACCGATAATACATTTGATGACACCGGGCTTATTCTGCTTGTTTGCAAAGTCCACAACTGCCATAATAATTGCTGCAGCGCCGATAATTGTCATAGTAATGCTGATAACACTGCCCTTTAGTACAATAAACAAAATACCAACCGCTACGGATATTACTGCAGATGAAATTTTTGAACTCATTTTCATAAATCAGTTTCCTCCTTGATTGTTACCATTTTAAAATTTTATTTTAATATTCCACATTTGACATAGCGCCAATTGTCGAATTGGAATTTTGTGCTTTCGATGTGCTTGTCAAGCTGTCGGCTTTCGATAAATTTATCCGACACAGTAACAAAATATTGTTTTTTATCATCAGTAACAAGGTAAAATTCCTTGTCCATGTTTTTAAAACCGTTTATCATTTCAGGAATACCAAAAGGAGCATCGGTCAGCCCTCCGAGGAGGTTGTCAATAATCCTTTCTCGCCTTGAATTAAGTTGTTGTCCGATTAGCATCGTAATTTCAGCAGTCGGATACTTTTCTTTTACTATCAAATCTTTTTTGCCTGTTTTCCTTCTCAATCTTCCTTTGAAGGAGGGCTTATAGCTATAATTTTCAAGACAAATTTCTTCCCGTAGGACAAAATTGTCGGCCTGCTCACACATAACCGAAACCTCCGACTTGCAACGTTCTGTTTTTTATAAATCAATTCTCTTCTGCATTTTCTGAAATCTCTGCATCGGACTTTTTGGCGGCTTTCAAAGCAATTCTTTCTTTAATTAAAGCGTACACGGTAGCCGCTGTCGGAAGCCCGATTAAAGCACCGAGTATGCCGCCGATATTTCCGCCGACAAGCACCGCACTCAAAACAATAACACTCGGCAGACCTACAACCTTACCTACTACCTTCGGGTAAATCAAATTTCCTTCAACTTGTTGGAGAACAAGCATAAAGATTACAAAGAACAGCGCTTTTATTGGGTTAGTAATAAGAATAATAAATCCACCCGACAAAACACCGACAGTAGCACCGACAATTGGCACCAAGGCGGTAATTGTCACTATTGCTGAAATTACAAGTGCATTCGGGAATCTGAAAATCAGCATACCCGCAAAACACAACACTCCCAAAATCAAAGCCTCCATCAGCTGACCGCTGACAAACCTTGAAAAACATTCAGAGGCTTTTTTAGAAATATGAGCTACTGTATTTGTATGCTTTTCACCAATCAATAAATCTATAACGCTTTTCGCAAAACGGCCTATTTTTTCCTTTTGTGCTAATATATAAACCGACAGAACAAAGCCGAAAACAACATCGACTACACCGCCGATAATTGAGGTTGTAGCATTGATTGCCCCTTCAAAAAGAGTGCTTATTGAGCCTTCCAACACGCCGACTATCTTTTTAGCCGCTTCATTCCAATTTATCTGAACCTCGGGCAAGGAATAGTTTATATGGAATTTATCAAGCTCGCCTTCAATCCAATCCTGCGCTTCACCGACAAACACAGGCATTTTTTCTGCGAGACCGACAATTGTGTCAATGAGCTGCGGAATAATTACCCAAACTATAACCGCAATTATCGCAAAGGCGGACAAATAGGTTAAAATAAGTCCCAATACCCTTTTGAGCTTTTTAACGCTTTTTTTGGGGCTTTTATCCATAAACTTTAAAACCTTAGTTTCAATGGGAACCAACAAAACATTTAATACAAAGGCAACCGACAATGCCGCTATAACAGGGCTGAATACCCCGAAAAGCTTTCCGAATAAATCCATAACTCCGCCAAAATTTTGGAAAAGTGCGAAAAAAACAGCCGCACAAAAAACTATGAAAATTATTCTTTTAGTGTCCTTTTTATCACAACCCATAAATCACACCTCTGAATTAAAATGGACTTGGCACTTTTTGTGTCAAGTCCATTATATATTATTTCCGCAATTTAGTAAATAAAAAAACTGTAAATTTTTACTTTTTCTCCTTAAAAAATTTGTTAAGCAAAATGGTCACTATCATAATAACACCTATTACTACAAAAATACTTACCATTCCGACAACCAAATATTTAAGGTTATCAATAAAATTCATTGCATTAAAATTACTGAAAAAATCCTTCATATCTATTACCTCACCTTAACTAAAGAAATTCAAAATTAGTCCGCCTGCGATAACAGAAGCTATCTGACCCGAAACATTTACACCCGTTGAGTGCATAAGCAGGAAGTTTTGAGGGTCCTCTTTAAGTCCCATTGTATGAACAACACGACCGCTCATCGGGAAAGCAGAAATGCCGGCAGCACCAATCATAGGATTGATTTTCTTCTTTGTGAAAAGGTTCATAAACTTTGCAAAAACAACGCCGAAAGCGGTATCAAAAATAAATGCAAATAGACCGAGTCCTAAAATCAATAAAGTTGAAGGCTGCAAGAATTTTTCTGCCTGCATTTGAAGTGATATTGTAAAGCCTAAGAAAATTGTAATAAGATTTGCAAGTACATTTTGTGCAGTGTCAGAAAGCGAATTTAAAACGCCACACTCACGAATAAGATTACCGAACATCAAAAATCCTACAAGTGAAACCGAGCTGGGAGCTGCAACACCTGCAACTATGGTAATTGCAATCGGGAAAAGGATTTTTGTGGTTTTCGAAACCGCTTTAGGCTCGTAAGGCATACGAATCTTACGCTCTTTTTTAGTGGTAAGAAGCTTAATAACAGGGGGTTGAATAATGGGTACTAACGCCATATAAGAATATGCCGCAACCATAATAGCGCCTGTGATTTCACTTTTAGAGCCTAAAAGTGTATTAGCAACAACGATTGCAGTAGGGCCATCCGCCGCACCGATAATACCGATAGAAGCGGCTTCCTTTAAATCGAAGAACATTGATGATACACAAAGTGTAAAGAAAATACCGAATTGCGCCGCCGCACCGAAAAGCATAAGCTTTGGGTTTGAAAGAAGCGGTCCAAAGTCAATCATAGCGCCGATACCGATGAACAAAATAAGCGGGAAAAGCTCATTCCCGATACCCGCATTAAAAAGTGTGGTTATGGCACCGTGTTCACCTACCGCATCCGAAAAAGGAATATTTGCAAGAATTGTACCAAAACCTAAAGGTAATAACAAAGTCGGCTCCATCTTAAACTTGATTGCCAAAAAGATAAGAAGCCCGCCGATTACCCACATTGTAACATAGCGCCAATCTGCAAGTTCCATAATGTTAGTGAGCAAAAATTTGAGCTCTGAAAAAATTTCCATTAAATACCCAACCTTTCTTTTTTTCTAAAAAGGGAATAAAAAAAGACCCTTACCGTGCAAAAGGACACAGTAAAAGTCTTGCCATTTAATGCAAAAGCGGGGTAAAACCCGTATTGACGCTTATGCCACGAAAAATCGCCGGCTACTCCCTTAAACTTTTCCCATAATACCATATTATTTCCAAAAATTCAACAGAATTTTAAAATTTCAATAAACACCTTTGATTAGATTCTTTAAAAAGTCTGAAATCTGATTTTAAGATAGGGTTTGCAGATATTCGAATATGCTTAATATGGTTGATTTTTACCTGTCATTGTGATAATATAATAATATATACCCTACGTATAAATGTTAATTTTTTCAACCATTTCCTATTATGGAGGTGCCCTTATGGACAACAAGAATAACGATTATTTTGGCATTTTCGGCGATGATAGCTTTGGTAACGATTTCGAGGATATTTCGAGTCAAAGCAATGATAAGTCGCCTGATGAAAGCTTTTCTATAAATACCGACTTTATAAATAGCTATGATGACATTACTTCAAGCGATTCTAAAAAGGATAACAATATCGACCTGTTCAGCTATAATACTTCCGCCGAAGATGTCGATAGCAAGCAAGGAGAATTTGACCTTAACGCATTTTCTTCAAATACTGAACCTCCTGCCGAAAACGGTAAAAAACAAAAGAAAGGCAAAAAGCGTTTTTTGAAGATTGCTTTGGTAGTTCTTCTCATTGGAATTATTATGGTGAGCATCATAGTTGGTGCATTTATGTTTTATGCCTTTGTAATTGTGGAAGTTGATGAAGATATTAAAACGCTTGACATTACAAACGAGCTTGATTTTACCACAGTGATTTACGGTGACAACGGCGATGGCAAATATGTTGAATATCAACGCCTTTCGGGTGAATTTAATCGAATTTGGATAGAATTTGACCGTGTTAAAATTGAAAGCAACGACAAGGATTACGATGGTATTCCGCTAAATCTTGCGAATGCCTTTGTTGCGATTGAGGATAAACGCTTCTTTGACCACGATGGCATTGACTGGAAACGTACAACAGGTGCTCTTATAAATGAAATTGTGCCGATTTACTCCTCAAGACAGGGCGGTTCAACCATAACACAACAGTTGGTTAAAAACATTACCAGCGATAACCAACAAACTGCCGACCGTAAGGTTCGTGAGATTATGAACGCAAGATATTTAGAGGGCAAATTCTCTAAAGATGAAATTCTTGAGTGTTATCTCAACACAATTCCTATGGGACACGGAACTTACGGTGTTGAAGTTGCAGCCAACTACTATTTCGACAAAAGCGTAAACGAGTTGACTATTGCCGAGTGTGCGTGTCTTGCTTCAATCACAAAAGCACCTTCCTACTATGCTCCTGACATAGACCCACAGGCGAACAAGGAGCGCCGAGAGAGCGTACTCAAAGAAATGTACGACCAAAATTTCATAACCGAAGAGGAATATGAGGCGGCTTTAAAGGAAGAAATAAAGGTTGTCGCAGATAAAAAAGTACTTAATCAGCAACAGATTTATTCCTATTTCACCGATGCTTTAATAGAGCAAGTCACAGATGATTTAGTGCAAGTTTACGGTTATGACAAAGCAACCGCCAGCGATATTTTCTACACAAGCGGATTCAAAATCTATGCAACCGTTAACCCGACCTATCAAAAAGCGGCAGAAAAAGTATTTGAGAATACAGATTATGCCATCAAGGGAAAAGATGGTGCTAAAATGACAGGTGCCATTACCGTTATGGATTACAGCGGTAATGTCAAAGCCTTGGTCGGTGGTATCGGTGAAAAGACCACAAATCGTGGTTTTAACTGTGCGACCGATGCTGTAAGACAACCCGGCTCGACAATGAAGCCACTTGCCGCTTATGCACCGGCAGTAGAAAGAAACCTAATCACCTATTCCTCCCTTCTTAACGATACAAAAACAAAATACGGTAATTGGACACCGAAAAACTGGTATGGCTCTTATTGGGGCGAGGTTACAACACAATACGCTTTGGAGCGTTCTATAAACTCTATTCCCGTTTACCTCGTGAATCAATTGGGCGTTGAAAACTCCTTTAAATTCTTGACAGAAAAATTAGGTGTTACCACACTTAACGAATCAGATAAAAACCTTTCTCCTCTCGGTATGGGCGGTACAAACGGTGGTCTTACTACCATTGAATCAGCGGCGGCGTTTGCCACCTTTGGTAATGGCGGTGTTTATTACGAGCCTGTTCTCTACACCAAAATTGAAAACCAAGATGGCGAAATCATCTTGCAAAATAACAGCAACCATCACGTTGCTATGAGTGAGGATACCGCAACAATTATGAACCACCTTTTGCAAACCGTAGTTTACGGTTCAAAGGGTACCGGCGGCGCCGCAAAATCATATATCTCCAAAATGAAAATTTATGCAAAAACAGGTACATCAAACGACCAGAACGACCTTTGGTTTGTAGGAGGTACACCCTATTATGTAGCTTCTGTTTGGTGCGGATATGAGGAAATGCTTCCTATTCCCTCCTCTCAAAGCGGAATTGCCCTTAAAATGTGGGGCAATGTTATGAAGGAAATTCATAAAAACTTACCTGTCCAAAAATTTACAGACAGCTCTTATGTGACTAAGAGTAAATACTGTCTGGAAACGGGGCTTATTGCAACGAAACATTGCGAAAAAACCGCAGATGGCTGGTATAAAAAGTCCTTTATGCCACAAACTTGTACTAAACACGTTTCTGTAGAAATTCCTGCAACTGATGATGAAACAGATAATACGGAAAATAGCGAAACCGATGATACAAACGAATAAAATTTAGGCGAGATGAGCTTTCATCTCGCCATTATTTAAAATTATGATAGAATTTAAAAACATTGAAATAACTGACTTAAATACCTTTAAAACTTTTTACGAAAACAATACCGAGCTTTCCTGTGAGACAACCTTTGTCAATTTTTTGCTTTGGCAAAAGGCATATGGCAATATGTTCTGTTTGTCGGGCGGTCAGCTCTTTGTAAAAAATGGTGAGAAGGGCGCTGAATCCTTTCGTTTGCCCTTTGGCGGCGACCTTCAAAAAGGTATGAACGAGCTTCAGGAATACTATGGAAAACTTCCTGACATCTGGTCAGAGGACTGCGAACGTTTTCGTGAATTTAGGGAAAAATATTCGGATATTTACAATTTTTACGAATCACGTGATGATTTCGAATATATCTATAAAGCCGAGTCTTTAGCTTCTCTTGTAGGAAAAAAATATCACAGCAAGCGAAATCATATTTCCTCTTTTTCAAAAAAGTATAATTGGAAAGCTGTCAAGATTACCGCCGACAATATCGAAGATGTTATGCTTTGCGCTAAAAAATGGTATGAAAGCCGAAAAGATTTGTCCGATTTTTACTTAAGCTGTGAAAAGCAAGGTATAAGGCTTATTTTAGAGAATATGGAGGCTCTCTCGGTCAAAGGAATTGCGATTTATATAGAAAACTGTGTTGTAGCGTTTGCTATCGGCTCGAAAATCAGCGACAAGACATTTAATATCCACATTGAAAAGGCGCTCGATGATTTTCCGGGTGCTTACACGGTCGTTAACCGTGAATTTGCAAAGTGCCTCACAGATTACGAATATATAAACCGTGAGGATGATATGGGACTTGTGGGACTGCGAAAGTCCAAATTGTCCTACAAACCCGAAGTTTTGCTGAAAAAATATTTTTGCACACCAAAAACTTCAGATATGAGCGACTGCAAAAAGCTTTATCACGAAACCTTTTCAGATGATGAAGAGTTTGAAAAGGAGCTTTTTGAAAATTGCTTTTCTTACTGCAAAATATTAAAAAAGGAAGCCAAAACAGTCTCGATGTTTTTTCTGCTGCCTTGTGAAATTGGCGGCAAAAAATGCGAATATCTATATGGTGCCGCTACAGCGCCGGATGAACGTGGCAAAGGGTATATGTCAGAGCTTATAAAAAATAATGTCGGCTCTACTCCGATTTTTTTGCGACCTGCAAATGAAGGTCTTATATCCTTTTATGAAAAATTAGGCTTTAAAAGGCTGAAAGCGGATACTTTAAATCATCCGCTCACAATAAAGCCAAAGGAAAACTTCAAAATTCTTGAAAAACATAAGGAAACAAGCTTTGAAGAATACACACTTATGGCTATAAACTATGACACAAGTAATACAATAGGCTTTAATTTAAGCTTGAATTAGAGATAAAAAACTGCTCATCGCACGATGAGCAGTTTTTAACTTCTAAAATAAAATTAGATTTCAGCGAAGTACTTAATTGTACGAACCATTTGGCTTGTGTAGCTGTTTTCGTTGTCATACCAAGAAACAACTTGTACTTCATAAAGGTCATCAGCAACCTTTGAAACCATTGTCTGTGTTGCATCGAAGAGTGAACCGTAACGCATACCGATAACATCAGAAGAAACGATTTGGTCTTCATTGTAACCGAATGAATCAGAAGCTGCAGCCTTCATAGCAGCGTTGATGCCTTCTTTTGTTACGTCTGTACCCTTAACAACAGCAGTAAGGATAGTTGTAGAACCTGTAGGAACAGGAACACGTTGTGCAGAACCGATGAGTTTGCCGTTGAGTTCAGGAATTACAAGACCGATAGCCTTTGCAGCACCTGTAGAGTTAGGAACGATGTTAGCAGCACCGGCACGAGCACGGCGAAGGTCACCCTTTCTGTGAGGACCATCAAGAATCATTTGGTCGCCTGTGTAAGCGTGGATTGTGCTCATAATACCGCTCTGGATAGGAGCATAGTCATTAAGAGCCTTAGCCATAGGAGCTAAGCAGTTTGTTGTACAAGAAGCAGCAGAAATGATTGTATCATCAGCTGTAAGAGTGTTTTCATTTACAGAGTAAACGATTGTGGGAAGGTCATTGCCTGCAGGAGCAGAAATAACTACCTTCTTTGCACCGGCATCAAAGTGAGCCTGTGACTTTTCTTTTGTGCAGTAGAAACCTGTACATTCTAATACTACATCTACGCCGATTTCGCCCCAAGGAAGATCCTTAGCATCCTTTTCAGCATAGATTTTAAGTGTTTTACCGTCAACAGTAATAGTACCTGCTTCATCATCAGCAGAAACGGTGTGAAGATTCTCACCGATGAAACCGCAGTAACCGCCCTGAGCTGTATCATACTTTAAAAGATTTGCGAGCATTGAGGGCTTTGTAAGGTCGTTGATAGCTACTACATCATAGCCTTCAGCGCCGAACATTTGACGGAAAGCGAGACGACCGATACGGCCGAAACCATTAATTGCAACTTTAACCATTGGAATTACCTCCTAATATTTTATGCTTTTATTTTACCTTATTTGTTGTCCTTTTTCAAGTAGTTTGTCTAATTTTTAACAAGAATTTTATTTTTTTGATATTTTGGCATAATATTTTAGTGTAAAGCGAGGGAACAATTTGATATTTTTAACAAATAAATTTGAACTTTATACCGCCATTTTACGAAACACGATTACAAAACTCATTTTAAAAAACGGAATCCAAAAACGACACCTCAAAATGCTTAAAAAAATCCATATTGCAGAGGCACTCATATCAGAGGAGTCGGCGCCTTTGAACATCAAAAAATTTTCATCCGAAATCTTAACAAAAGTGCACATTAAAAAAGCTGAAAATAACACTTTTTTCAAATTTCAAACTGACGTCACCGGTAATTTCATAATAAACAAAAAGGCTTTTCTGTCACTTGTTCTTTTTCTTTCAAGAAATTCTACATTTTTAAATATCAAAAGCTTTAAAAACGGAATTTATATAAAATGCGATATATTTAATCTCTCAAAGGATTTGAAGCTCTTAATAAAAAAGCTTGATGCCACATATTTTTATGACAGAAAAAGGGACATTTTAAGCATTCTGTTTTTTCCAACAGCAACAAGTAAAAAAAGCTATATCACGCAAAAAGACCGTGATATACTCAACGGTCCTTTATCGGTTATAAACTATTATTTAGGGTGACAAGACTCATCGGTCGTTTAACTCAATGATTTTTTCAGCTACAGTCATACCATCCACAGCCGCAGACATTATTCCGCCGGCATATCCCGCTCCCTCACCGCAAGGATAGATACCCTTTATGCTGATGCTTTGAAGCTCCTCGTTTCTCACCATTCTTATAGGCGAAGATGAACGTGTTTCGGGCGCAGTTAAAACAGCATCTTTGTCTGCAAAGCCCTCAATTTTCTTGTCAAAAGCTACTATTCCTTCCTTTAAGCTGTCGGTTATAAATCGGGGGAAAATTTCCTCGAAATCGGCGAAAGAGAAATCAGGCTTTACGGAAGGCAATACTTTGCCAAGTTCTGCTTTTGCACCATTTACAAAAAAACCGACCGTTGTGATGGGTACCTTTCCACCTGCGATATTATAAGCCTTTTGCTCAATATCTCTTTGCAGTTTACAACCTGCGAAAACATCCTTTTCGTCTAAATCGTTTGGCTCAACACTTACAAGCAAAGCGGAATTTGCGTTTTTGCCGCTTCGGCTCGAATTACTCATACCGTTTACTGCAATACCGCCTTCTTCACTGGAAGCATTTATGACTTCACCGCCGGGGCACATACAAAAGGTATATACTCCCCTGCCGCTTGTCAGATGAACTGCCAATTTATAATCGGCAGCCGAAAGATACGGACTATCATAGAATTTTCCGTAAAGCACTTTGTTTATATCGCTTTGCAAATGCTCGATTCTAACACCCATCGAAAAGGGCTTTTTAACCATTTCAACACCCTTTTCGTAAAGCATTGAAAATGTATCACGAGCCGAATGTCCTGTTGCTATTACCACTGTATCAGCAGATATTTCTTTACCGTTTGCTACAATTGATACAATTTTTTTGTCTTCAACATTTATCATCTCGAGCTTTGTATCAAAATGCACCTCTCCGCCAAGGGAAATTATCTCGTTTCGCAAGTTTCTCACAACATTTACGAGAATATCGGTACCAATATGCGGCTTTGCCTCATAAAGAATTTTTTCAGGTGCCGAGAAAGAATTTAAAAGCTCTAAAACAGTACGACAGCGAGGGTTTTTAATGCCGGTATTCAGCTTTCCGTCTGAAAAGGTTCCCGCTCCCCCTTCGCCAAACTGAACATTAGATTCAAGGTTTAGCTTTCCGCCATCAAAAAAGGCTTTTACCGCCTGTGTTCGCTCCTCCACACAGCCTCCTCGCTCGATTACAACAGGCTTTAATCCTGCACGAGCCAATGTCAATGCCGCAAACATACCCGCAGGGCCAAAACCAACTACTATCGGTTTGTTTTTGGGTGTTTTATTCGCTTTTTTAAAGACATATTTTTTCTCACAAAAAGTAGAAGCGTCTTTATTTTTCTTCAAAATGCTCTGTTCGTTTTCGCACTCAATTATTACAGAACAGCAAAATTTTATGTTGTCCTTCTTTCTCGCATCAACCGATTTTCTGTAAAGCTTTACACTTTTAAGCTTGTTTTCCGATATTTTTAGTTCCCTTGCTATATAAGGCTTTAAATTGGTAAAATCGGTATCAAGCTTTAAAAAAACATTGTTTAGTAATATCATTTATCCTCTTCCTATCGAATCACAGGCACAAAAGGCACTGCTCCACGCCCATTGAAGATTAAATCCGCCGCAGTCTCCGTCAATATCGAGAATTTCGCCGATGCAGTAAAGTCCTTTATTTGTTTTTGACATCATAGTTCTGTGGTCAAACTGAGAGGTTTTAAGACCACCGGCAGTCACTTGTGAATTTGCAAAGCCGGTATTGCCCGTGACCTTGAATTTAAAGTCTTTTATAGTTTCTGCAATTCTCGTTATATTGCTTTCGCTTAAAGTATCGACTCGACTTGACAATTCGAGCGATGAAGCCTTTATAATCACCTGACCTAAACGCTTTTGAAGCATACCTGTAAAAAATTCATCAAGGCATAAATGCTTTAAATTTACTACTCGTTGTTTCAACAGCTGAACTAAAACAGGCAAGGAAATTTCAGGCATAATATCAAGCGAAACATAAAGTCCTTCGTTTCTTCTTGCCACTTCACGAGACACCTGAAGTATCGGAGGACCTGAAAGTCCATAATCGCAAAATAAGGTTTCGCCATATTCAGTACGGATAATTTCACCATCGCTTTTAAGGGTGACTTTTGCGTTGCATTTTACACCCTTTAGTTGTCTTACAATGTCGTTTTCGGTTTTTATTTGAACAAGGGAGGGAGTCGGCTTGACTGTTTTAAAGCCGGCTTTTTTAAGAATTTCTAACATACTTCCATCACAGCCGAGCCTGTCGGTCCCCGAAAAAAGACCTGTCGCAATAATCACGTTACGAGCTAAAAAGTTAAGATTTCCGGCAATTATTTTATAGTTTCCGCCCTCGATTTGTATGTTTGTGACCTTTGTTTCGGTATTTGTTATAACCCCTAAATTATCGGCAGTAAAGCGAAGGCAGTCAACAACCGATGAAGCCTGTAAGGAATATGGAAACGCCTTATTTTCCTCATAAGCAAAAGGAACACCGATTTTTGAGAAAAAATCCTCACAAAAGGCTCTGTCATATTTTGTAAGAGCAAATAATGCAAAATCCTTTTCCTCGCCGTGATAACGGGAAAGATTTATTTCCTTGTTTGTGATATTACATCTGCCGTTACCTGTAATAGCGAGCTTTTTACCTACACGGGGAAGTCCTTCTATAAGCCTTACCGATAAATGCGGATAATTTTGCTTTAAATACACAGCCGAGCAAAGACCGCCCGCACCGCCACCTATAATTATAACATCCGTGAAATTAGCCATAATTCCATTCCTTTGTGAAGTTTTAATATTTCCGAAATCATTTTAGCATAAAACACAAAATTTGACAAGATTTATGATGTTGGATAAATAATTCTACCGAAATTGTTTTTTAAAGGAATTTTCGGTTGACTTATGCTTTTTGGGGTATTATAATAAATTAAATATATTAAGTTTTGTAAAGGAGTAAAGTAAAATGGCGTATTATTTTAAAGAAATGTCCCATACCTTTAACGAGTATTTGTTGGTACCCGGCTACTCTTCTTCCGAGTGTGTGCCCGCAAATGTAAGCCTTAAAACCCCGCTTGTAAAGTTCAAAAAGGGTGAAGAGCCTGAAATTTGTATGAATATCCCTATGACCTCTGCTATTATGCAGTCGGTTTCGGGTGACCGTTTGGCAGTAGCTCTTGCCAAAGAGGGCGGTGTTTCCTTCATTTACGGTTCACAGTCTATCGAGGATGAGGCCGCAATGGTAGCACGTGCAAAATCTTATAAAGCCGGCTTTGTTGAGAGTGGCTCAAACGTTACTCCCGACAGCACTTTAGCCGATGTCATCGCTCTTAAAGAGAAAAACGGATATTCAACTATCGCTGTTACCTCTGATGGCTCTGCTCACGGTAAGCTTTTGGGTATCGTTACAAGTCGTGACTATCGTGTTAGTCGTATGGACAAAACCACTAAGGTTTCAGAGTTTATGACTCCTGCAGAAAAGCTTATTACTGCAGATGAAAACACAACTCTTAAAACCGCTAACGACATTATATGGGATAATAAGCTCAACTCCTTGCCTATTGTTGATAAAAACGGAAATTTGCTTTACTTTGTTTTTAGAAAAGACTATGATGAGCATAAATCTAATCCTAACGAGCTTCTTGATAAGGACAAGCGCTATGTTGTAGGTGCCGGTATCAATACCCGTGACTATGCCGAACGTGTTCCCGCTTTAATCGAGGCCGGTGCCGATGTGCTTTGTATCGACTCCTCCGAAGGCTTTAGCGAATGGCAATCAAGAACAATCGCCTTTATCCGTGAAAAATATGGCGACAGCGTGAAGGTAGGTGCCGGTAACGTTGTTGACCGTGATGGCTTTATGTTTTTGGCAGAAGCAGGCGCCGACTTTATCAAGGTTGGTATCGGCGGCGGTTCAATTTGTATCACTCGTGAAACAAAGGGTATCGGTCGTGGTCAAGCCACCGCTTTAATCGAGGTTTGCGAAGCAAGAGATGAATACTTCGAAAAGACCGGCGTTTATATTCCTGTTTGCTCAGACGGCGGTATCGTTCACGACCACCACATTACATTGGCACTTGCTATGGGCGCTGACTTTATGATGCTCGGACGTTATTTTGCTCGCTTTGACGAAAGCCCCACAAACAAGATTTCTATAAACGGCAACTACTATAAAGAGTATTGGGGCGAAGGCTCTAACCGTGCTCGCAACTGGCAGAGATATGATCTTGGTGGCGATAAGAAGCTCTCCTTTGAAGAAGGCGTTGACTCTTACGTACCCTATGCCGGCTCCTTAAAGGACAACGTTAACCTTTCACTTTCAAAGGTTAA
>JAZNWW010000004.1:0-29856 GCA_045593535.1 Acutalibacteraceae bacterium | reverse complement strand
GTTAAAGCTCCAAAGGTCAATACCTGCTTCAGGTTCATCGAATATAGATATTTTTGTAGAGCGCGCAAGTACTGTTGCGATTTCAATTCTTTTAAGCTCACCGCCCGAAAGGGATGCGTTAACCTCGCGGTTTATATAATCTCTGGCGCAAAGACCTACCTGTGAAAGAAAATCGCAAGCTTCTGTAATGCTAACATCTCTGCCGGATGCAAGACTAATCAAATCGTGAACAGTAATACCCTTGAAACGAACAGGCTGTTGAAAAGCAAAGCTTATTCCCTTTTTAGCCCTTTCGGTAACCGACAAATCAGTTATATCTTCACCGTCAAGTAAAATCTGACCAGAGGTTGGCTTAATAATGCCTGCAATAACCTTGGCAAGGGTAGATTTACCGCCACCGTTAGGACCAGTGATTACTGAAAAACCGTCCTCTATTTTGAGGTTTATGTTTTTAAGTATTTCCTTTTGGCCGTCTTCATTTTCGGCAGTAAAACAAATATTTTTAAGTTCCAGCATTTTTTAAAAATTCCGCCTTCGTAAATAATCTTATGTTTTATATAACAACCACTTTATATAATAACCATTTTCAACCTAAAAATCAACAATTTGTTAAATATTTAATTTTATGTGGAAATTTTTCCTCCTATATAGTATAATAAGAAACACAAAATAAAATTCTAAAGGAGATTTTTATTATGAGTAAAAAAACTAAAATAGTATTAGGCTCTGTTATAGCAGTTGTGGTATTGCTTGTTATTTTCTTTGTAAGCTCCTATAACGGTCTTGTTTCCAAACAAGCAACCGTTGAGGAAAAGTGGTCTAATATTGAAGTTGTGCTTCAAAAAAGAGCAGATAATATTCCTCAATTAGTAGAAATTGTAAAGGATTACACCGATTACGAGCAAAGCACCCTAACAGCAGTTACAGAGGCTCGTACTGCTTATCAAAACGCAAATAACATCAATGATAAGATTGAGGCTTATGAAGAGATGGAGTCGGCAACAAGGATTTGGGTAAACGCTGTATCAGAAGCATATCCCGACCTCAAAGCCAATACACAGTTCACTGCATTAGCTGATACTGTAACCAGTAACGAAAACGAAATTTCTTATGCGAGAAAGTTATATAATGAATCGGTTAAGGAATATAACACTTCTATAAGAAAGTTTCCCCGAAATATAGTGGCAGGTATGTTCGGCTTTGAAAGCTTTGAATCTTTCCAGATGGCTGATTATGCTTCTGAAGTGCCTTCAACCAGCATAAACTAAAATGCGTATGAAGAGAATTTTAAGTATTGCGGCAGTTTTGTGCTTAATTCTTGCGTGTCTTTGTGGGTGCGGGGAAGACAACAGCGGCTATCCCAAGGCAACAAAGGAGTTTTATGTCAATGATTTTGCCGATGTAATTTCCGCTTCGGATGGAGAAAAAATCTTGGCTCGTGGCGCAGAGCTTGCAAGCAAAACCACCGCACAGGTCGTTGTTATAACAATAGACAGCCTAAACGGTCAAGAGGCTTATGATTATGCCGCAGATATCGGAAATGAGTGGGGTGTCGGCGACAAGGAGAAGGATAACGGTGTTGTTATTTTACTTTCTGTCGGTGACCGAAAAATCGAAATTGCAACAGGAGACGGTATCGGTAATGTTATAACACCTGCAAAGGCAGGCAGAATTATCGACACTTACGGACTCGAAAAGCTTTCAAATGATGATTTTTCAGGTGGTACAACCGCTATTTTTGATGCGGTAGTAAATGAAATTTATATTGCCAACGGTTTAGAAGTACCGGAAGGCTACACACCTATTGATAATCTCGAAAATCAAGAGTCCGGTTCAGGAAAAGTTTTGGTTTCGTGGATTATTTTGATAGTAATTATTATATTGTTGTCCTTCTTCATCGGCCGCAGAGGCGGTGGTGGAGGTCACGGTGGATTTTTCTTCTTTGGTCCCTTCTTCCCAATGGGTAGAGGTGGCTTTGGAGGAGGAAGTTCCTTTGGCGGCAGAGGTGGTTTTGGTGGCTTTTCCGGTGGCGGTGGCTCCTTCGGTGGAGGCGGCGGCGGAAGAAGCTTTTAAAACCACAAATAGATTTGTTTTTGGAGTTTTTCAATGTCAAATGATTTCAATTTTAAGGGTTATGAGGATTATTTTAAGGAGCTTGAACGAGATATAGAAAAATATCCCGAAGAACCCGTTGATTTTCAAGTAAGAAAAACAGAATATAGTCGAACCTCTACACGTAAAAAAAGAAAAAGAGGGCTTTTTGGTGGAATCAGAATTAGAAAGTCTGCTGTTTTGGCAGTTTTGATTGTGGCGGTAGTGGTTGTTCTTTTGGTGAAATCGCCCTGGACTTCGAGCGACACTTCAAACGCTGAAACCACACCCGAAGCAACACAGAGTGCCGATAATGTTCAAAAGGTAGAAAAGGTTGAACAAATAGAGTATAAGCTTACCGATAATACAGTCCAAATTCCAACATCAAATGATGCAAAATATGCTATCATAATTGATAAAAGCGATAATACTATTGTGGCAGAAAGGAATATTCATACAAGAGCATATCCTGCCTCTACCACAAAGATTATGACACTTATAGTAGCCGCAGAGAATGTACAAAGCCTGGATGACACTTTTGTTATGACTCAAAAAATAGCAGATGAGGTTTTCGAGGCAGGAGCTTCTGCCGCCGGCTTTAAGGTTGGTGAGACTGTAACTGTTAAGGATTTGATGTATGCAACGATTTTACCATCAGGTGCTGATGGTGCTTTGGGACTTGCAGAGGTAATTGCAGGTGGCGAAGAGGAATTTGTCAAGCTGATGAACCAAAAGGTTAATGAATTGGGTCTTGAAAATACGAATTTTACAAATGTTGTAGGACTTCATAACGTGAATAATTATTCCTCGGTTTACGATATGGCGGTAATGCTTGATTATGCGCTGAATAACCCACTTTGCAAAGAAATTTTGTCGCAATATCAGTTCACAACCTCAAAAACGACCGAGCACCCCGAAGGCATATTACTTTCGAGTACATTGTTCAGTAATATGTACGGAACAGAACCCGAAACAGCCACTATTTTGGGCGGAAAAACAGGGTTTGTTAATGAAGCGGGATATTGTATCGCTTCTTACGGTGTGGCAAATGAAACCGAAAACGAATATATTGTTGTCACTTTTTCAAATTCATCTCGTTGGCCGGCGTTTTACGGACAAATTGATTTGTATAAAGAATTTGTAAAATAAATCAACTAATCGGCAGCATAATTGCTGCCGATTAGTTTGTTTTAATACTTGACAGAAAAAATACATAGAGTTAAAATGTGTATATCATTTTTCAGGAGATACAGATGGGAATAATTGAACTTTTTATTTTGGCAGTCGGTCTTTCAATGGATGCTTTTGCGGTATCCGTTTGCAAGGGACTGTCGGTGGAAAAGGTATCGCATAAGCATATGCTGATAACAGGTCTGTGGTTTGGTGGCTTTCAGGCGTTAATGCCTATGCTTGGTTACTTTTTAGGCACTACATTTGAGGTTTATGTTGTAAAGATAGACCATTGGATTGCCTTTATACTTTTAGGTGCTATCGGTATCAATATGATTAGAGAGGCGTTTTCAAAAGAAGAGGATGAGTCCAGCTGTGACTTTGGCTTTAAAACGATGCTTTTAATGGCTATTGCCACAAGTATTGATGCCTTGGCGGTTGGAATCACCTTTGCACTACTTCCCAATGTTAATATCTGGTATGCGGTAACGTTTATCGGAATTACAACCTTTATTTTTTCGGCTATCGGTGTAAGGTTGGGCTCGGTATTTGGTGCTAAATATAAATCAAAAGCCGAATTGACAGGCGGAGCAATACTTATCATTTTAGGAACAAAAATTCTTGTTGAGCATTTATTTTTTACATAAAAAAAGCGTGATTATTCATCACGCTTTTAATTTTTGCTCTAATTCCTCTATTTTATTTTTTGTAGGCTCTGAAAGGTCTTTGAACTTAAAATCGAGCTGTAGCTTATCATACTTAACCGAGCAGAGCTTTTTAAAGGGCAAAAGCTCGGTTTTAATTATGTTTTTATGGTTTGCTATGATTTTTTTTAGCTTATCAATGTTCTCAATATTATCGTTGATTGAAGGAATTATTACCTGTCTGATAACAGTGGGGATATTTTTTTTACTTAAAATTTCGAGAAATTCAAGCGGAGTATCAATACTGCAACCAACATAATTCAAATAATCGGAATTATTTGTGTATTTAATGTCAAGAAGTACAGTGTCGGTCACATCTAAAAGCAGTTTAACGCTATCGTTAATTATACTTCCCGATGTGTCAAGACAGGTGTTTATCCCTCTTTTATGACATTCGATGAATAATTCTCTTACAAACTCGGCTTGCAAAAGCGGTTCGCCGCCAGACACGGTAATGCCACCTAATTTCCCGAAATATTCTTTATATCTTTCGCATTTTTCGGCAAGCGCCACGGCACTGTATTCTTCACCGCCTAAAGAATCCCACGTATCAGGATTATGGCAACAACCACAGCGAAGATTACAGCCCTGCATAAAAACTGTAAACCTAACGCCCGGTCCGTCTAAGGCGCCGAGCGTTTGGATGGAATTTACATATCCTTTTATATTTTCCACTTACATTACCTCGTGGAAGGTACGGCTTATAACCTCACGTTGTTGCTCACGGGAAAGCTTGTGGAAATTAACTGCATAGCCCGAAACACGAATTGTAAGGTTGGGGTAAGCATCGGGGTCGTTGTATGCTTCAACCAAGGTTTCACGATTAAGCACATTTACGTTTATGTGGTGAGCCTTTTTTGCGAAATAGCCATCAAGAATAGATACTAAATTAGTGTGTCGCTCCTCCTCACTTCTACCTAAAGCATCGGGAGTGATAGAGAAGGTGTTTGAGATACCGTCACGGCAATCATCATAAGAAAGCTTTGCAATGGAATTAAGGGATGCCAAAGCACCATTTTCCTCACGGTTGTGCATCGGGTTAGCACCCGGTGCAAAGGCAGAACCTGCAACTCTGCCGTCGGGAGTAGCGGCGGTGTTTTTACCATACATAACATTTGATGTGATTGTAAGAACAGAAAGTGTATGAATAGCATCTCTGTAGGTGGGTGTTTTGCGGAGTTCGGTTATCATTTTGTGTGAGATTTCCTTTGCGATAAGGTCAACTCGGTCATCGTCATTACCGAATTTCGGAAAATCTCCTACTGTTTCAAACTCTGTGATATATCCGTTTTCATCACGCATTGGTTTTACATCGGCGTATTTTATAGCGCTTAGAGAGTCGGCAATTACCGAAAGGCCTGCAATACCGAAAGCCATTAAACGCTCAACCTCTGTATCGTGAAGTGCCATTTGTGTTTTTTCGTAAGCATATTTATCGTGCATAAAATGAATGATGTTCATAGTGTTAACATACAGCTTTGCAAGCCAAGACATATATGTGTCAACACGAGTCATAACTTCATCATAATCAAGCTTATCACCTTGCAAAGGCTCCATTTGAGGACCGATATGAACATTGCTTGATGAATCATAGCCACCATTAATAGCGATAAGCAAAAGCTTTGCTAAATTACAGCGAGCTCCGAAAAATTGCATTTGCTTACCAACCTTCATAGCTGATACGCAGCAAGCGATTGCATAGTCATCGCCATAAATCGGGCGCATTATATCATCATTTTCGTATTGAATAGAGTCGGTGTCGCAGGAAACCTTTGCACAGAATTTCTTAAAGCCTTCGGGCAATGAATTTGACCAAAGAACGGTGAGATTAGGCTCGGGAGATGAGCCCAATGTATAAAGGGTATTAAGAATACGGAAGCTTGATTTTGTAACCAAGGTTTTACCGTTTTCACCCATACCGCCTACTGCCTCGGTAATCCACATCGGGTCGCCGCCAAAGAGGTCATTGTATTCGGGTGTTCTTAAATGACGGGCAATGCGAAGCTTCATAACAAAATCATCAATAAGCTCTTGTGCTGCGCTTTCGGTGAGTATGCCTGCTTTAATATCTCTTTCAATATAAATGTCAAAGAAGGTGCTCACACGACCGAGTGACATAGCTGCACCGTTTTGCTCCTTTATAGCGGCAAGATAACCGAAATAGGTCCATTGGATAGCTTCTTTTGTATCCTTTGCGGGCTCACTTATATCAAAACCGTACATTTTAGCCATTTCTTTGATTTTGCCTAAAAAGTCGATTTGTTTGTGAAGTTCTTCGGTCAATCGGATAGTATCATTATCGAAAAGACGGTTTTCAAGAGCTTTTTTGTCCTTCTTTTTTTCTTCAATAAGGCGGTCTATACCATAAAGCGCAACACGGCGATAGTCACCGATAATTCTTCCTCTGCCGTAAGCGTCGGGAAGACCGGTGATTAAATGACTGTGTCGAGCCAATCTCATCTCATCGGTATATGCTCTGAAAACACCGTCATTATGAGTTGTTCTGAAAGCAAACTGGTCCTCGATTTTGCGGTTGAGCTTGTAGCCATAGGCTTCACAGGCTTGTCTTGCCATTCTCATACCTCCGAACGGATTGACACCACGCTTTAAAGGTCTATTTGTCTGCATTCCGACAATAAGCTCATTTTCCTTGTCAATATATCCGGGAGCATAAGCTGTAAGAGAAGAAACAGTCTCGGTATCAATATCAAGCACGCCTCCCAAGTGACGTTCAAGCGCAAAAAGAGCGTTGAGCTTTTTCATAAGCTCGTTGGTTCTTTTGGTGGCAGTTGCTAAAAATGTATCGTCACCTTCATAAGCGGTATAGTTTTGCTGGATGAAATCACGAACATTTATTTCCTTCTGCCATACTCCCTCTTTGAATCCGTACCAATTATTGTGTTGCATATTGTTTCTCCTTTATATGTGAACTTCCGTAATTTAAATGATCATTTTGGTGTTAATATTTTACTCTAATTTTGGCAGTTTGTCAACAATATATTGTGTTATTTTTTTAACAAACCACAAAATGTGTAAAAATTTAGCATTTGATACAAAAAAAGTCGGTAATAGCCACTAATATTCATACATTTTTTATTTGATATTTATTTTTCTATATGTTAAAATAAATCGAATATGTTATAAAGGGGTAATATTATGAAGACAATAGTTTCTGTTATCGGCAAAGATACAGTCGGAATTATTTCAAAAGTAAGTGCTGTTTGTTCCGAGTGTAACGTAAACATTATTGATATTACACAATCTGTAATGGAAGATTTGTTTGTAATGGTTATGCTCACTGAAATAAAGGAAATCAACTGTTCGTTTTCCGAATTTTCTGACAAGATGAAATCACTCGGTAAAGAAAATTGCCTTGATATCAGAGTAATGCACGAGGATATTTTCAATTCAATGCACAGAATTTAAGGGATATTTAATTAGGAGATATTTTAATGATTAACATTAACGATATAATGGAAACCATAAATATGATTTCCGAGGAAAATCTTGACATCCGTACAGTTACAATGGGTATTTCCTTGCTTGACTGTGCCGACAGCGATATCGATAAAGCCTGCGAAAAGGTTTATAACAAAATCACCCGACTTGCAGGCAATTTGGTCAAGGTCGGTGAGGATATAGAGAGGGAATACGGTATTCCGATTATAAATAAGCGTATATCGGTCACGCCCATTTCAATGCTTGTTGGTGTTTCGGGCGGTGACCCCGTAAAATATGCAAAGGCTTTGCAAAAAGCGGCAGATGCGACAGGCGTAAACTTTATCGGTGGATATTCAGCCCTTGTTCAAAAAGGCTTTTCGGCAGGGGATGAGGAGCTTATACGTTCAATACCCCGTGCTTTATCAGAGACCACAAATATTTGTTCATCGGTAAACATAGGCTCGACTAAAGCAGGAATAAATATGAATGCGGTAAAGCTTATGGGCGAGATTGTTCGAGAAACTGCCGAAATTACTGCTGACAGAGATTGTATCGGTTGCGCAAAGTTAGTGGTTTTCTGCAATGCGGTTGAGGACAATCCCTTTATGGCAGGTGCCTTTCACGGTGTGGGTGAGCCCGATTGTGTAATTCACGTTGGTGTTTCAGGTCCCGGTGTTGTTCACTGTGCACTTAAAAAATGCCCTAATGGCAGTCTCGATGAGTTGGCAGAAATTATAAAGCGTACTGCATTTAAGATTACACGTATGGGACAGTTAGTCGGTACAGAAGCATCCCGCCGACTCGGTGTTCCTTTTGGGATAGTTGACTTGTCATTGGCTCCGACTCCCGCCATTGGTGACTCGGTAGCACATATTTTAGAGGAAATGGGACTTGAAACCTGTGGTACACACGGTACTACTGCTGCACTTGCTATGCTTAACGATGCAGTTAAAAAGGGTGGCGTAATGGCTTCCTCCTCTGTAGGCGGACTTTCGGGTGCATTTATTCCCGTGTCCGAGGATGCCGGTATGATAGATGCTGCTATTTCGGGCGATTTGGAGCTTTCAAAGCTTGAAGCTATGACTGCGGTTTGCTCGGTTGGTCTTGATATGATTGCAATTCCGGGTGAGACCCCCGCAGAAGTTATTTCTGCAATTATTGCAGATGAAGCAGCTATCGGTATGGTGAACAGCAAAACCACCGCTGTCAGAGTGATTCCTGCAATCGGCAAGACTGCAGGGGAAACATTGGAATTTGGAGGACTTTTAGGTAGCGGACCTATTATGAAGGTGAATCTCACAAAAAGTCCCAAAAAGTTTATTGATAGAGCAGGTCGTATTCCGGCTCCAATGCAAAGTCTTAAAAATTAGTGCGGATAATTAAAATCGGAGAAAAAAATGAAACAAAATTTTAAGTGGTATAGAAAGGGAATAATTGACGGAATACCGATAGCACTCGGTTATTTTGCGGTTGCCTTTACACTCGGAATTGTGGCAAAAAAAGCAGGTCTTTCGGCAACACAGGCGCTTATTGCCACAGGGCTTACAAATGCATCTGCCGGAGGATATGCAGGCTTTACGATTATAGCCGAGGATTCGGGATATTTGCAGATGTTTTTAACACAATTAGTTGTTAATGCAAGATATTTGCTGATGGCATTTGCTTTAAGCCAAAAATTATCATCAAAGATATCTACTTTACATAGAGCGCTTATTGCTTTTGATGTGACAGATGAAATTTTCGGAATTTCAATAGCACAAAAAGGAAACTTAAATCCCTGTTACAATTATGGTGCGGCAACCGTATCAATTCCGGGATGGGCACTTGGTGCATATTTCGGTGTTATTATGGGTAACATTTTGCCCGAAAACGTTGTAACCGCTTTAAGTGTCGGACTTTATGGTATGTTCTTGGCTATTATCATTCCTCCCGCTTCCAAAAATCTTGTTTTAGCAATTTTGGTGGCGGTTTCGATGATTTCAAGCTTTTATTTTGACAAAGTGCCGCAGTTTGCAGGTATCAGCGAGGGAATGAAGGTTATAATTTTAACTGTTGTTATTTCATTGGCGGCAGCTATACTTTTTCCTGTAAAGGAGGAAGAGGCTGATGAATAAAATTTATATTTATATAGCGATAATGGCGGTGACAATTTATCTTATCAGAGTGTTGCCTCTGACATTAGTAAGAAAGAAAATCAAAAATAAAACAATTCGTTCATTTCTTTATTATGTGCCTTATGTCACATTATCGGTTATGACCTTTCCTGCAATTATAAATGCGACCGGAACTATATGGTCGGGTATAGCAGCTTTAGTTGCGGGTGGTATATTAGCATTTTTAGGTGCAGGACTTTTTCCTGTTGCAGTATCCTCGTGTATTGTGGTATATGTTGTTGAGCTGTTGCTTTAAAAATATGGGTATAGTAGGAAAACCTACTATACTCTTTTTTTGCTTTTTGACAGGTTTTTAGGACTCTACCGGATGAATTTTTACAGTAGAGTCCCAAAACTTAACGGTAGATAGCAATTTTTGACTTTTTGATGTAAAATTAGTCTATCAATTAAAATGTCTTGAAAGGAAAATTTTTATGAAAAGAAAGATTGTTGCAGATTCTTCTTGTGATATATTTGAAGTAACGGATATACCGTTTCAGTCGGTACCCCTTACAATTTCCACCGATGAGCGAAGCTTTGTGGATGATGAAAAACTCGATATAAATGAAATGCTTGATTATTTACAAAAATATAACGGTCGTTCCTTTACCGCTTGTCCGAGTGTTGAGGCTTGGCTTTCTGCCTTTGCGGGAGCAGAAGAAATTTTCGTGGTAACAATAACGAGCAACCTGTCGGGTGCATTTAATTCTGCAAATACGGCGGCACAGCTCTATAAGGAAAGCAACCCTGATTGCAAAATACATATTTTTGATACATACAGCACAGGGCCTGAAATGCGAATGCTTATTGAAAAGTTAGCAGAGCTTGCACAGACAGATAAAAGCTTCGAGAAAATTTGTCAAGAAGCAGGGAAGTACCTTAAATTTACACGCTTGTTTTTTGCACTTGAATCATTTAGAAATTTGGCAAACAATGGTCGAATAAACAAAACTGTTGCAAAGCTTGCAGGTGTATTGGGTATTCGTATTGTGGCGACTGCGAGCAGAGAGGGCACAATAGAAATCACCGACAAATGCAGAGGCGAGCGTAATACGGTGCGTGCATTTTTGTCACATCTCAAAGAGGCGGGCTTTACAGGCGGTAAGGTATATATCGCTCATTGTAAGAATAATCCCTTTGCCGAGACAGTTTCAAACGCAATAAAGGGATTGTATCCAAAAGCTAAAATCAAAATTTATGAGTTGAGAGGACTTTGCAGTTTTTATGCCGAAAAGGGTGGATTACTCTTAGGCTGTGAGTGCAATAAAGCCTATTAAAAACAAAAAGGTTACAAAAAAGAGCGAACTTAATGTTCGCTCTTTTTGTATCTATTTTTTTGTTGTAACGAATGTTTTGGCTAAACTATCCCATTATAACAAAGGAAAGCGGAGCTAAAATATTTCCGTTTAGAGTTCCGAGTAGCAATTTATCGTTTTCATCTATTGTGATTTCCTTTTCATTGCTGTCGGCGTTTATGAAAATCGAAACGTTTCCTCTTTTAAAAGAAAAAAGTCCGTTTTCACAAGTTATCGGTTCAAAGTCGGAGTCTATAAAAGCGGACTCATTTCTTCGAAGAGTGCCTAAAGACCGATAAAATTCTAAAAGCTCTTTGTTTTCATTACCCCAAGGGTATGTAGCTCTGCAAAAAGGGTCGGAAAAACCTTCAATACCTGCTTCGTCACCATAGTAAAGTGAGGGTACGCCGGGTAAGGTATATTGAAGCACTGCCGCTAATTTTAAAAGTGTAATACCTTTTCTTTTTTCATCATCGCTCAAGGTATATTTTGACTGTGCCTCACGGTTTGAGCCGAAATTCACATCTGTGGAGAGCCTTGTCAAAATTCTCGCCGTATCGTGAGTGCCGATATGATTCATTAGCAAATCAGTAGCACATTTAGGATAATTTTCGGTAATGTCAAGCACGGTATTTAACAAAGCAGTGCTGTTTGCGGTTTTAACATAGTCTATAATAGCGTTTGCAAAAGGATAGTTCATAACCGAATCAAGCTGGCGCCCACGCAAAAATCTTCGCCTTTTGTTATAGCTGATTTTGTTGGTAGCATCCTCCCAAACCTCGCCCAAGAGGAAGTTTTCAGGGCTTTCTGATTTTATAGCTGAACGGACCTTGTCCAAAAATTCATCGGGCAATTCATCCGCAACATCAAGCCTGAAGCCCTTTATACCTTTTTTAAGCCAATAGCGAATGACTCCGTTTTCACCTGTTATAAACTCTGAAAAGGATGGGTCACATTCGTTTGTTTCGGGTAAAGTCAAAATTCCCCACCAAGATTCGTAGTCTTCGGGATAGTCTTTAAAATTGAACCAAGATTTATAAATCGAGTCTTTGCTTTCATAAGCACCGAGACTGTCGTAGCGGTGATACTTATTAAAATAGATACTGTCATCACCTGTGTGCGAGAAAACACCATCCAAAATTATCGCAATACCATTCTTTTCTGCGGTAATAGTCAGACTTTCCAAGTCCTTATCATCGCCTAAGAGCGGGTCGATTTTAAGATAGTCGGCTGTATTATAGCGGTGATTTGAGTGGGCTTCAAAAATAGGATTCAAGTAAATACAGCTAACTCCCAAAGATTTTAAGTATGGTATTTTTTCTTCAATTCCCTTTAAATCGCCACCGTAATAGTCATTGCCAAGGCGCAGTTTGTCAGTTCCTTGTCGGTATTCGGGCTGTTTTTCCCAACTTTCGCAAATATATCTGTCGTCTGGCACATTTTTCTTTTCTTTTTTAGAATTATAAAATCTGTCGGGGAAAATTTGGTAAATAATTCCGCCCTTTAAAAAATCCGGCGTTTTAAAGTCCTTTTCATATACCGTTTGTTGCCACCAATTACCGTTATCTGCTGACACAACACCCAACGAGGTTTCAGTTTTTACTATGAAATATTCACCGTAATCGCTTGTGTATCTAAAGGAGTACCAATAAAGCCCTTCTGTGAGATTTATTTCGTACTCATATACTAAATAATCCTCTATTCTCTCTTTATAAAGCATAGGAAATTCTTTAGGCTCTTGCCAATCATCGTTGCGTATTAGAAAGAAAACCTCGTGAGGATGTGCATCGGTATGCAACAAAACCTTTAGCCGAAGGGTTTCCCCCTCGGCTATGGCTCCGATTTTTTCTTTATATAATTTGTTTCTTGAATCAAAAGGATAATAGTTCATTTTTTACTCAACAGGCTTAATATGCCAAATATTGTCAGCGTAATCTTTTATTGAACGGTCGGCTGCAAAAATACCTGATTTTGCAGTATTGGTAAGTGACATTCTGCTCCAGGTGTCTCTGTCACGATAAAGTGCGGAAGCTTTTCTCTGAGCCTCGCAATAATCAGCATAGTCGGCAAGTGCCATATATCTGTCATAGTTTTTAAGTGAATTATAAATATTGTCGAAATTCTTGTCGAGAATACCCTTGCCGATAAAATCAAGTGCTTCACGCAAGGCTTCGTTGTTGTTGTAATACTGAATCGGATTGTAGCCGGTTTTTTGAAGGGCTAAAACCTCGGGAGTCTGCATACCGAAGATGATAATGTTATCATCGCCTACCGCTTTGTGAATTTCAACATTTGCGCCATCCTCTGTACCGAGAGTCACAGCACCGTTCATCATAAGCTTCATATTACCTGTACCGCTGGCTTCGGTAGATGCGAGTGAAATCTGTTCACTTATATCGGCAGACGGAATCATAAGCTCTGCCAAGGACACACGATAATCCTCAAGGAAAACAATCTTTATTTTGTCTTTTACCTGCGGGTCGTTTTCTATAACCTTTGACAATTTATAAATCATCTGGATAATCTCTTTGGCAAAGAGGTATCCTGCCGCTGCTTTTGCACCGAAAATGTAGGTTTTGGGTGTGAACTCTGCTTTGGGATTTTTCTTTAAATAAAGGTATTCGCTGATGATATTGAGAGCGTTTAGATGTTGGCGCTTGTATTCGTGTAAACGCTTAACCTGCATATCGAAAATAGAATTGGGATCGAGTATGATTCCGTTATTTTCCTTCACATATTTAGCGAAGCGAACCTTGTTGTTGTATTTAATCTGTGCTAATTTATCGAGTACCTGCTTGTCGTTTTCATACTGCATAAGCTTCTCAAGGTTAGAAGCATCTGCAATAAATTCAGGGCCGATAAGCTCACTTAAAAATGAGGTGAGCTCTGGGTTTGCCTGACAAAGCCAACGTCTGTGAGCAATACCGTTCGTAACATTTGTGAACTTATCGGGAGTCATTTTTACATAATCCTTGAAAAGCTCATCAACCAAAATTTTGCTGTGAAGCTTGGAAACGCCGTTTACTGTGTGACAGGTAGCAACACAAAGGTTTGCCATACGAACAGAACCACCTGATATAATTGCGGTACGCTCTACAAGAGTAGCATCGTTAGTTTTAGCCATAACCTCTGCGCGATATCTGCGGTCAATTTCTTTAATGATTTGATATACACGGGGTACTCTGTCTTTAACTAAACTTTCGGGCCAACATTCGAGAGCTTCCGCCATAATTGTATGGTTTGTGTAGGCAACAGTACCCTTTACAAGCTCCCAAGCTCTGTCCCAAGTGTATCCACATTCATCAAGCAAGAAACGCATAAGCCCGGGGATGCAGAGTGTGGGGTGGGTATCGTTGATATGAATAGCAACCTTTTCGGGCAAGTTTTCAAGTGTTTTGTATTTACGAAGGTGGCGCTTTAAAATATCTTGAACAGAAGCGGACACAAGGAAATACTGCTGGCGAAGGCGAAGTGATTTGCCTTCATAATGATTATCCTCGGGATATAAAACCTTTGAAATGGTTTCGGTCATAGCACGTTGTTCAAGCGCTTTTACGTAGTCACCCTTGTTAAATGCCATCATATCGAAATCCTGACATTCAGCACTCCAAAGGCGAAGAGCGTTTACAGTTTTACCATCCTTACCTGCAACCATAAGGTCATAGGGTACTGCACGTACAGTTTGGTAATCTCTATGCTCAACGTGGTGGTAGTTACCATCCCACCACTCATCAATTTTACCATCAAAGTTAACATCTACTGCGCTGGCAGGCTTTGCTTCGAGCCAAACACCGCCGCCCGGAAGCCAAAAATCAGGCATTTCGGTTTGGAAGCCATCAACTAACTTTTGGCGGAAAATGCCAAGCTCATATTTAATGCAATAGCCCATAGCCGGATAGCTACCGGTGGAAAGTCCGTCAAGGAAGCAAGCGGCAAGTCTGCCAAGACCGCCGTTACCGAGTCCGGCATCGGGTTCAAAATCGTAAAGCTTATCAAGCTTTATATCGAACTTTTTGAGAGCTTTTTCCATATTTGCTGTAAGCTCCATATTGTATAAATTGTTCTTTAATGAGCGGCCCATAAGGAATTCCATACTCATATAATACACAGTTTTTGCCTCTTGCTCGGAGGTTTTTTTCTTAAAAGAAGCTCTCCTCTCGTTCATAATTTCAAGAAGGGTAAGAACGCAAGCTTTATAGAAAAGCTCATTTGATGCAATTTCGGGAGTTACACCGAAATTGTGAGAAAGCTTTTTCTCAATCATAGATGCTAATGTATTCGCAGTATAATTTGCCATAAGTATCTCTCCAAATATATAAATATTTTTGTTATTATTATCTGTATATTATAATACAATATTCGCTAAGTTTTTGCAATATACAACTATAAGGAAAAAAATACATTTTTTTGTATAATTTTAACAAAAAAGCGAAAATTCTAACTTATTTTTCACAAGTTTTAGTCAATAACCACAAATTTTACGTTGTTTTTGAAAACAGCGAACGCCTTTTGAAGCGTTTTTTCAAAAGGCGTTTTCAATATAATTTATTTGCAGTTTTTTATTATTTTGAGCGTAAGTCACCTCTGCAACATCAAAACGAGGCTGCAGATTTGTCTCGTTATTAGCGAGATAATATTCTGCTGTGAGGATTATTTTTTGTTGTTTTTTTGAGTCAACAGCATTGATTCCGGAAATCTGACTGTTCTCCTTTCGGGTTTTGACCTCAACAAAAAGTAAAAATTCTTTGTTTTTTGCTATTATATCAATTTCACCGAAGCGGGAAACGTAGTTTCTCTCAATTATTCTGTATTTATGCTTTTTAAGATGCTTTACAACCGCATCTTCACCGAGCGTACCTACTTTTCCGATGTTCATTACTTTTCACCTAAAAGCTTTTTAAGAAAAGATTTTCTGTGTATTGGGCAAATACCGTGTTTTAAAATTAAATCGGTATGCTCCTTTGTACCATAGCCCTTATGCTTTTTAAAATTGTATTCGGGATATTCTTTGTCATATTCTAAAAGGAGTCGGTCTCGGCTCACCTTAGCTAAAACAGATGCCGCCGCAATACTTTGCGATTTGGCATCTCCTTTTATAATAGTTTGGCAAGGGATATTTATCCCTTTGGGTTCTCTGTTGCCATCAATAAGGGCGAAGTCCGCTTTTGTTTTCAGGGAATCAATAGCTCTGTTCATCGCCATAAAGGTAGCTTCTAAAATATTAAATTCCTCGATTTCCTCAACTGTGGCATACGCTATACTGTAAGCAAGGGCTTTTTCCTTTATCACATCAAAAAGAGCTTCACGCTTCTTTTCGGTTAGCTTTTTGGAGTCGTTAAGACCGTCAATTTCAATATCTTCGGGCAAAATTACTGCCGCCGCACAAACAGGACCCGCAAGCGGACCTCTGCCGGCTTCATCTACACCGCAGACAAATTTATAACCCTTTGACATAGCTTCTTTTTCAAATTGAAAATCAGGCATTTTTTACACCCTTTCAAGCGAAATTAAACCAATTTTACAGTTTCTGTATTCCTCAAGCAACATATTAGCCGCTCTTTCCAAATCGGTTTCGCCGCCTCTTATTACCATTCCACGTTTTTTGCCTATAAGGCTTAACAAATCATAAGAATCGAGGCTAAAATCAAGCTCACCGTAGCGCTTTACAAGCAATTCAGGGTAATGCTCGCTTAAAACTTCTAAAAGTCGCATTGCTAAAAGCTCAACATCTAAAACTCTGTCTTTAACAGCTCCTGTAAAGGCTAAATGCTCGCCGACTGTTTCATCCTCAAATTTAGGCCACAAAACACCGGGGGTATCAAGCAGCTCTAACTGCTTGTCTATTGTAAACCATTGATTACCTCTTGTTACACCGGGGCGGTTTTCAACCTTTGCCTTGCTGCCGCCTGCGATTTTATTTATAAAGGAGGATTTTCCGACATTTGGAATACCTACCACCATAACACGAAGGGGTTTCCCCACCATACCTTTTTTGGCATAAAGCTCAAGCTTTTCTGCCAAAATCGTTTTTACATTTGTTTTAAAGGCGTTGAGACCTTTGCCTGATTTACAGTCAACTGCGATAGCGGTAATACCTTGGGACTTGTAGTGCTCAATCCATTTGTCAGTAACGGTTTTATCCGCCATATCACATTTGTTAAGCAGTATAATGTGTGGTTTTCCTTCAATCAGCTCCAAAATTTCGGGGTTTCGGCTGCTTTGCGGAATACGGGCATCAACAACCTCTGCCACAGCATCAATAAGGGGCAAAATTTCTTTAATTTTACGCCTTGTTTTTGCCATATGTCCGGGGAACCATTGAATGCTTTGTTTGTTATCACTCATTTTTAGTAAAGTCCTCCTGCATCGCTTATGGGGAGAATTCTGTAATAAGCCTTTCCTAAAATATAACGCTCATCAACGAGTCCATCCTCGCCGATTTGGGAAGAACGACTGTCGAGAGAGACACGGCGATTATCGCCTAAAACAAAAACATAACCCTCGGGTACGTACTTCGGAAACTCTACATCATAAGAATTTGTGGTGGGGGAGGAAATGTAATTCTCCTTTAAAGGAACATCGTCAACATAAACCGTACCGGTTGAAAAGTCGATATTAACCGTTTGTCCGCCTGTTGCGATTACACGCTTGATAATCGGTGTGTCAGCAGAGCTTTTAGCCTCGACAGAGTTCTCAATATTTCTCGAAATAACAATAATATCGCCCTGTTTTGGTGTGTAATTAAAATCAGAGATAATTACCTTTTGACCGTGAAGAAGGGTATTGTTCATCGAAGCACCATCAATGGTTGCAATTCGGAAAAAGAGTGTAAAAATTGCTATTACAGCAACAATCGCAAACACGAATATTTCAAGCCACTCAAGAACTTCTTTAGTAAAGCTCTTTTTTGGTTCCTCTGCCACTTCTTCGGAAAATTCATCAGCAGAGGAGATATCTATTGAAAAGCCTTCATTTTCATTTGTTTCATTGTGAAAAAAATCTTTCATAGCTTTTCCTCCAAAGTAAATATAAAAAATAAAGGAGACAGAACTTATTTTCTGTCTCCTCTCTTTTCTTAGATAAGTTCCTTAACTTTAGCTGCCTTACCAACTCTGTCACGTAAGTAGTAAAGTTTTGATCTGCGAACTCGACCTTTACGAACGAGCTCAACCTTTGCAACGTTAGGTGAGTGAACGGGGAATACACGTTCTACACCGCAACCGTAAGCAACACGGCGAACTGTGAAGGTTTCAGCGATACCGCTGTTATTCTTTGCGATAACAGTACCTTCGAAAATCTGGATTCTTTCCTTTTCGCCTTCCTTAATTCTAACGTGTACCTTAACAGTACTACCGATAAGAATTTCAGGAGCATCAGCCTTTAACATATCAGCTGTTAATTCCTTGATTACGTCCATCTTAATTTTCCTCCTTAATTAGTTTACCAGATGTTCATACTCGTAAAAACGACAGAGGACCATCCGCTTCAATGTCGATTTTTTCGGCAATGAACCCGCTTAGTAAGGGCTAAGCGAAATCAAATGCTCATATAGTTTATCACAAGTCCTCCAAAAAAGCAAGTGTTTTTTTGAAAAAGTGAAATTTTTTTATTCTGCTTTAAGCTCATATCCACCGACAGGGCGAATATTTAGTACTGAGCAGCTACCTTCGCCAAAAGCCGATTCAATCATTTGCTTGTAATCTGCTAACTGCTCGGTCGGGATATAGCACTGAATAGTGCCTGCAAAGCCTCCACCGTGAACACGACAAGCGCCTTTACCGTTTAAGAACTTTTTGGTAAGAGCAATAGCCAAGGAAAGACCTTGTGCCGAAACATTTGAGGTTGAGTAAAGGTTCTGCAAATAATCGTAGGAAGATTGTCCCGAAGCGTTTACAAGCTTTAAGAATTTCTCAAAATCTTTTTCTTTTAATGCTTTACGCTGTTCTAAAACACGAGCCTGTTCATTAAAGAAGTGGAATGCACGAAGCACCGCTCTGTCACCGCAGGTTTTACGCAAAGCGGCAATATTCTTATAGAACTTGTCGGCATCTGCATCTCGAAGGAAATCGACACCGAGTTGGTTGCTTACAGCCTTACACTCAAGAGTGATGTCAGCATAGTCCTGTGTTAAGTTTGCGTGGTCGCCCCCTGTGTCAACAACACAAAGCGTGTAACCGAATTTTTTAATATCAAGGTCGATACTCTCGGTAATGGGAGCAGAAGGGTCATTAAAATCAGCATAAGTAAAGCCACCAAGCGAGCTTGCCATCTGGTCAAGAAGTCCACAGGGCTTGCCAAAATAATCTCTTTCGGCTGCTTGACCGATTTTTGCGATTTCGATAGGCAGAGCGTTACCGCCAAACATATTGTTTACAATATTTCCGATTAACACTTCAAATGCGGCAGAGGAGGAAAGTCCAGAGCCTTTAAGCACGTTGGAGGTGGTGTAGGCATTAAAGCCTTTAATGTCACAGCCCATTTCCTTGAATTTTGAGCAAACACCACGAATAAGGGAAATTGCCTGTCCTTTTTCGTTGTTGTGTTTTTCGAAATCGTTTATATTCACTTCATCTAAAGGGAAGCCCTCTGACTTAATGCGGATAATACCATCATCATTAAGCGCTACTATCGCAATAACATCAAGGTTTACACTTCCTGCCAATACACTTCCGTGCTGGTGGTCGGTGTGGTTGCCGCCAACCTCTGTTCTGCCGGGAGCGGAAAAGATACGAATATCATTATCAGTCGGGAAAAGCTGATTAAAACTGTCACAAGCTGTTATGTAACGCTTTTTGGCAAACTCTACATCGCCGTAAAGCATAGAAAAATCCTTGTCAAACTGTCCGCCAAGTATTGCGGCTTTGATTTCATTTATATTCATAAGAAAGCTCCTTACAAATTATTTTGAAATGATAGCTAATGTGTCACGAGCGATTGCAAGCTCCTCATTTGTCGGGATAACATAAAGGTTAACCTTACTGTCATCTGTAGAAATTTTGATTTCTTGTCCACGAATAGCGTTTTTCTCATCATCGATAAACGCACCTAAATAGGTGAGGCTGTCACAAACATCTTTACGAAGTGACATATCGTTTTCACCAATACCGCCTGTGAATACAATAGCATCAACACCGTTCATAGCAGCAACGTATGAGCCGATGAACTTAATAATTTGATAGCGTTGCATATCAAGAGCAAGCTGAGCTCTGACATTGCCTTCTTTTGCAGCAGCAACAACGTCACGGTTGTCATTAGAAACACCCGAAACACCCAAAATACCTGATTCCTTATTTAAAATACGGTTTAAGTCGGCAGGTGAAAGGTTTTCCTTTTCTGCAATATAAGTAATGGCAGAAGGGTCAAGAGTACCTGTGCGAGTACCCATCATAAAGCCATCAAGGGGAGTAAAGCCCATTGAGGTATCAACACAAACACCATCTTTAATAGCGGTGATAGAGCAACCGTTACCCAAATGGCAGGTGATGATTTTAATATCCTTTTTATCCTTGCCTTCAAGCTCTGCTACTCTATCGCTTACAAAGCGGTGTGATGTACCGTGAGCGCCATATCTTCTGACCTTTAAATCTTCAAAATATTTGTAAGGAATGGGGAAAACATAAGCTTTAGCAGGCATTGTCTGGTGGAAAGAAGTGTCAAACACAGCTACTTGGGGTTTGTCCTTGCCAAAGGTCTTGATACAAGCCTTAACGCCCAAAACGTTTGCGGGGTTGTGAAGGGGAGCAAGCTCACTCAAAGCCTCAACGGTATCTAAAACCTCATCTGTAATAAGGCAGGAATCCTTAAAGTTTTCGCCGCCTTGAACAATTCTGTGACCGATAGCCGATACTTCATCAAAAGAGTCGATAACCTTGGCTTCGCTCTTTGTCATAGCATATACCACCGCTTCAAAAGCCTCACTGTGAGTAGGCATAGCGGTTTCTGCTTCATATACTTTACCATCAGCAGTTTTGTGGGAAATAGCACCTGTTACGCCGATTCTTTCACAAAGACCTTTACACAGCACCTTTTCATTTTCCATATCAATAAGCTGATATTTAAGAGAAGAGCTACCTGCGTTTACTACAAAAATTTTCATAATTTTTCCTCCGTTTTTAAAACCAATAGTTGCGTTTCAGTGCAAATTATGGTAAATTTATTTCATAACTGATTTATTATATACTATAATATTCTATTTTTCAAGGTTTTAGTTGAAAGCAGGTGAGATTTTGAGCGTTTGCGGAATTATTGCGGAATTTAATCCTCTGCACACAGGACATAAATTTTTAATCGACAAAGCAAAGGAATACGGAACAGTAGTCTGTGTTATAAGTTCAAACTTTGTTCAAAGAGGCGATACTGCAATTTTTGAAAAACGAATAAGGGCAAGGTCGGCTCTGCTTTGTGGGGCGGATATAGTTGTCGAAATGCCTGTTTTATGGTCGATGTCAACTGCTCAAAATTTTGCACTTTGCGGTGTTGCAGAACTTTTAGAAATGGGATGTGATAAAATCATTTTCGGCAGCGAGTCAGGAGATATTGAGTCTCTGAAGAAATGCGCCGATATTTTGCTTTCAAAAGAGTACGAAATACTGATTAAGGAAAGGCTTAAGAGCGGAAAAACCTTTGCCAGACTTCGACAAGAGTGTGCCGAAGAATTAGGTGCACCGCAAGGCGTTTTAGGGGGCGCTAACAATAATCTTGCAATTGAGTATATAATTGCCGGTAAAAAATTGGGATTTTGCGGTGAGTTTTTAACCGTTAAAAGAGAAGGTGCTATGCACGACACAAAGGATATTGACAAATTTGTTTCGGCATCATTACTTCGGGAAAAATTAAAGTACGGTGAATATGATTTTGTAAAAAAGTATATACCGAGTGAAACACATTCGTTACTTGATAAAAATAATGTTTCAGATATAGTAAATATCGAAAAATCGATTTTGTCTGTTTTGCGCTTAAAAGAAATACGGGATTTAAAAAAATTACCCGATATAAGCGAGGGTATAGAAAACAAGCTTTCCTCTGCAATAAATGTTGCAGAAAGTCTTGATTCGCTGTATAATGAAATCAAGGTAAAAAGATACACACTCTCGAGAATAAGGCGAATTGTTTTGTCTGCTTTTTTAGGGTTTGACAAAGATTTTTTCTTGAAAACACCACCTTATGTCAGGGTGTTGGGCTTTTCAAAAGCAGGTGAGAGGCACTTAAAAAGTACTGCCAAAGACAACGAGAAAATCGTTGTAACAGTTTCTCAAATCGAAAAATTAGGCAAAGAGGCTCAAAAGGTTTTCGAAACCGAGTGCAAAGCCACAGATTTATATGCGCTTTCTCTTGAAAAGGTCTTGCCTTGCGGTTTAGAATATACATCAAAGGTGAGCAAACACGAATAATCCGAACCTGATTTTAAAGGTGGAATTTTCGTCTTTGCTCAATTAAAACGGAGCGATTTTATGAACAAAAAGCTGATTATCACCTTATCAATTCTTGGTATTGCCATTATCGGTGTCTTGACTTTTCTTATTGTGCAGATAGCTTCGTTAGATTTATTTACTGAAAAAACCGAAACGCAGAAAAGCTATGTAATAGAAAGCGGGCAGGATATCACTTCAGATGAAGCAGACAAAACAGAAAAACCGTACAAAAAGGAAGAGTCTGTAAGTGATAATGAAGACCAAAAAACAGAATATAACAGCGTTGTAAAGAAATACAGTTATTCGGATGGATATTTTGTTTTTGACCCTATAAAAGAGGTTTTCAATGACAGCTATACCGGCAAAACCTTACCATATACTGTATATTTGCCGAGGGGTTATAAAAGTAATAAGCAATATCCCGTTCTTTTGTTTTTGCACGGTGCAGGTGAGATGGGTAGTGATAATACATCGCATCTGAACAATATAAATATAGCCCTCGTTTCTTGCAGCGATATTTTAAGCGAGGCAATCATTATTTGTCCTCAATGCCCCGATAGTGGCTGGTGGAGTTTGTATGAGGGAAATGAGCAAAAGGGCTATCTTGCGGCTGCAAAGAGACTGACAGACAATCTTGTTAAGAAATATAATGGTGATAAAAACAGGATATATGTGACCGGACTTTCAATGGGCGGGTACGGCACTTGGCAACTGCTTGAACATTACAGTGATTATTTTGCGGCGGCAGCTCCGATTTGCGGTTGGGGAAATACCAATGCCGGACATATTTTAAAAGATATTCCTATCTGGATTTTCCACGGGACAGCTGATGATACTGTCAGCTTTTCATCTTCACAACAGATGTATAACGCAATTATAGGAAGTGGCGGAAATAAAATTTTATTTACAAAGCTTCAAGGTGTCGGACATAATGCTTGGACCCCAGCTTACTCGGACAGAAAATTGTTTTCTTGGATGTTTTCTCAAAATAAGAAAACATATCAAAGTAAAAAGTACACATATAAATCATTGTTTAGCGTTAAAAGCCCCGATGGAACAGTGCTTGTAGATGAAAACGATGTAGAAGGTGCTTTTTTGGCATCTGACAGTGATATAATTGAGCTGATTTTGACTGACAATGCGACCAAAAAATTAAAAAAATCTTATAAAAAGCATAAAAATGGTATTTTTTCAGTTTACTATTGCGGTAAAAAGTTGTATGATTATAAGGTACTCAAAGTACCCGAAAACAATGAATTTTTTATTGAAAAGGTATTGGATGATGAAAATACAAAATCATTGCAACGAGCATTGAGTGTTATTAGTAATTAAAACGGAGTGATAAAAATGGTAAAAGTTAAAGAAATTGAAAGTTATTTGGATTACGGAAAATGTGTCAGCATTTCAAACGGTGTAATCGAAGCTTATGTCACAATTGATATAGGTCCTCGTATTATCAAGTTTGGTTACATTAACGGTCAAAACTTTATGTGCACCGAGAGAGAAGCCTTAGGAGGTAGAGATGACGCTCCTTTTGAGGACTTTTTTGGAAAAGGCAGAAAGTGGGAAAACCTCGGCGGTCACAGAATCTGGCTTTCTCCCGAGAGCTATCCTGAAACCTACTTGCCCGATGACAGACCTGTGGCTTATATCGTAACCGAGAACGGTGCGGTATTTAATCCCCTTTCCGATACAGAGGTTGGCGTTCAAAAGACAATGGAAATCAAAATGGATGCTGATGATACAAATATGCAGGTTATTATGAAGGTTAAGAATATCGACAAGACAGAGAAGGAATTTGCTATCTGGGCGCTGTCTGTATGTTCAGCAGACGGTACACTTATTCTTCCGACAAATACCAATGACACAGGACTTCTTCCCAATCGTGCAATAGTTGTTTGGCCTTACACAGACCTTAGGGATGACAGAATTTACTTTGGCAATAAGTATGCAACAGTAAGACAGGATACATCTGCTACCTGCCCTGTGAAATTAGGCTTTAACCTAAATGGTGGCACTGCTTATTATGTAAAGGGTGATGAAGTCCTTTGCAAAACCTTCGAAACCAAGCACGGAAAGGTGCGTTATGCAGACTATGACTGCTCATTTGAAACCTACACAAACAACCTTTTCCTTGAGTTTGAAACCTTGGGTGAGTTAAAATGTGTAGCACCAAATGAAGAAAGCGTTCACATCGAGAATTGGTCACTTTTAAATAAGCCTTGTGAGGTTGACTTTAAGGATGATGATTCTATCGATAATTTCCTTTCAAAAATCTAAATCATATAATATTTTAAGCCCTCTTTTGAGGGCTTAATTTTTTTATTTTCTTAAATTTGTAAGGGATATAATCTTTTGCTTTAAGGACTCATCAAAATCACCCTTACCGGCTCGCCACTCCCAATTAAATAGTGATTTTCCCGGCGTGTTAAGGCGAGCAGATGAGTCAAGCTCTAAATAATCCTGAAGCGGTATGATTACTGTTTCGGCTCTCGATTTCATACCGAAAGCTATTAAATTTAACGGAACCGAGCCGAACAAATTGGGCACCAGCTTGTGATATAAAAGCCTTTCGGAAGTGGTTGCGCTTTTGTACCATCCGAGCGTTGTGTCATTGTCGTGAGTGCCTGTATAGCAGACACAATTTCGGTTCATATTTTTCGGCAAAAATGGGTCTTTCAAATCGCTGTCAAATGCAAACTGCAAAACCTTCATATTGGGAAATCGGGTTTTCTTGATTAGCTTTTGGACATCATCGTTTTCTTCCCCTAAATCTTCGGCTATGATTTCACAGCTTTTAAGGTGTGGTTTCATTTCCTTCCAAAAATCCATACCGACACCCGTTTCCCATCTGCCTTGTTTTGCGGTTTTGGATAAATAGGGGATAGTATAGTAGTTTGTGAAGGCTCTGAAATGGTCAATTCGTATTACATCAAAAAGTCGTGATAGGTGAACAAGTCTTTCTTTCCACCAAGAGAATTTGTTTCTTTTTTGATATGCCCAATTATAAATCGGGTTTTCCCAAAGCTGACCATCCTTCGAAAACATATCGGGCGGCACACCCGCAACCAAGGTCGGAAGCAGGTCGTTATCAAGCAAGAAGTTTTCAGGGTTTTCCCAAACATCCGCACTTTGAAAGCTGACATAAAACGGAATATCTCCGATAAGCTTAATCCCGCTTTTTTGAGCATAGTTTTTAAGCTTTAAAAATTGCTTGAAAAAGAAAAATTGTGTTATTTCGTAAAAGGAGATTTTGTGCGCATTTTCCTTTTTGAAAAGGGACAGGGCTTCACTTTTTTTATACTTAAAATCATTTTCCCAAAGGCTGAAATCTTTGGTGGAAAAATGTTCCGAGATACTCATAAAAAGTGAGTATGACGGCAACCAAAACTCATTTTCTTCTTTGAATTTTAAAAATTCGGGATTTTGCTTGTCAAAATTTTTTGTCGCTTTTTTAAGAATTGATATTTTATAGTTTTTAACTGCATTGTAGTTGGTGTTTTTAGGAAATATGTGGTCAGGTATATCCCATTTTTTAATATAGCCATCTCCTTCCAATAAATCAAGGTCAATAAGCAAAATTTCGCCTGCAAAGGAGGAGATTGAGCTGTAGGGACTGTTGCCCTTGCCTATAGGGTTAATCGGCAACATTTGCCAATAATCTTGATTTGTCTCTTTCAAAAAATCAATAAATTTGTAAGCCTCTGTTCCGAGTGAACCGATACCGTGATTTGAAGGAAGCGAGGTGATACTAAGCAGAAGACCGCATTTCCCGATTTTACCCTTTAACTGCACCTTGCGCTACACCCTTTATAATATATTTCTGACCAAAAAGATAGAAAAGCACAACAGGAATGATTGATAACACCAACATCGCCATAAGGGCTCCCATATCCACTGAACCATAGCCACCTTTTAAATACTGCACTGCAATCGGTATTGTTTTGTAATCGTTTCCGATTATTAAAAAGGGAAGCAGGTAGTCGTTCCAAATCCACATAATATTAAGAATAGCCACAGTAATTGCGGTAGGCTTTAAGACAGGAAAAACCACCTTCCAAAAAACCTCCAGCGTTGTACAACCATCTATTCTTGCTGCTTCTTCTATTGTTCTCGGCACACCCTTGACAAAGCCCGAAAACATAAAGACCGATAGTCCTGAACCAAAGCCTAAATATAGAAATATGAGTCCCAGCGGGTTGTCAAGACTTAAAAAATTTGCGGTTTTTGACATCGTAAACATTATCATTTGAAAGGGAACTATCATTGAAAAAACGAGGCAGTAATAAAGTGCTTTGTTAAATTTGCTTTTAAATCTTGTGATATACCACGCAGTCATAGAGGTGAATATAATTATAACCGCTACCGAAAAAACAGTAATAAAAAGAGACCAGAAAAAAGATACAGGAAAATTTGTGCTCGAAATACCGTTTTCGTAGTTTTCGAGTCCCACAAAGGAGTCTTTGTTCGGCAGTACAAAGGGTGCCGAGGAAATAGAGAACTTTAGCTTGAAAGAGTTTATCACTACTATAAATACGGGAAAAAGAAAAATTATACCGACTGCTGTTAAAAGAAGAAAGGAGAGGGTATTAAAAAGCTTTTTATTCATCAGTTTTCCACCTCACGACTTCTTGTCAGCTTTAATTGTAAAAGGGCAAAAATCGCCACTATAATAAAGAATATTACCGCTTTTGCTTGACCTACACCCTCAAAACCGGTACGTGAATAAAAGGTGTTGTAAATATCGAGCGCCACCATTTGTGTTTTATAAGAGGGAGCTCCGTTTGTAAGCGCTAAATTTTGGTCGAAAAGCTTAAATGAGTTTGTAATTGTCAAAAAAAGACAAATAGTAATAGATGGCATAACTGAAGGGATAGTGATTTTGCGAAGTGTTGTAAAGTTATTTGCGCCATCAACCCGTGCAGCCTCTAAAATATCGGTTGGAATAGTTTGAAGCCCTGCGATGTATATGACCATCATATAACCTATCATTTGCCAATTCATAAGGATTACAAGTCCCCAAAAGCCAAATGTAGCAGAGGAGGTTATAGAATATCCGAACTCATATAAAACACCGTTTATTATAACCTGCCAAATATATCCCAGCACTATTCCGCCGACTAAATTCGGCATAAAAAATATAGTTCTGAAAAGCTTTGTCAGCGGCACTTCCTTTGTCAGTAAGAGAGCTAAAACAAAGGCAAAAAGATTTATGGTGATGACTGATACTACCGTAAATTTGAGGGTAAACCACAACGAATTTAGAAATGTCTCATCATTTTTAAAAATTTCAATATAATTCTTAAATCCGACAAAGGTAGCATCGCTTACAGTTTGAAACTCACAAAAGGAGAGAAAAAGTCCCATTATGAAGGGAATAAAAAATGCTACCAGAAAAGCTATAAGTGTTGGTAAAACAAAAACTAAAAAATTGCTTTTTTTAGGGGTCATCAGTCTCGCTCACTTTTCCATTTTTTGACTGTGTTTTTAACTGTTTCTTCCCATTTTTTATCCCCTTGAACGTATTCGAGCAGACCATTACCGACCTCACGCTTAAAGCTGTCGCTCGGGAAAGCGGTAAATGCCCAGGGAATATTTTTAATGTCATTGTCCTTCATATAGCGTGAAATCTCTTTAGCCAACGGGTCATCGGGAAACTCGTTTTCAGAAAAGGTCGAAAATGGTGTTATAAAGCCTAATTTTTCGGTGACATATTTTTTACCTGTTTTGCTTGAAAAGAGCCACTCTAAAAAGTCGAGAGAAGCCTTTTGGCGCTCACTGTCGGCCTTTTTGTTTATTGCAAAGTAATTTTCAGTTCCGATACAAATGCCTTGGTTTTCTTCGCCATCTATTCCGGTGAAAATCGGCAACATTTTAATATCAGATTCTTTTACGGTGTTGCCCTTTACTCCCTCAATTTGAGACCAAGCCCAGTTTCCGTTTTGTACCATCGCAACTTCGCCGAGCGCAAACTCCGCCATAGAGTCAGCCACCGATTTTGAGCCTAAAAGAGTCTTTTTTGTGACAGAATTATTTGTATAAAGGTCAAATATATTTTTAAAATTATCGGAATATTTAAAGGAAATTTCATCCGCATCCAAAAGGGAAAGCGAGACATCGGCATTTTGGTCTTTTTCGTAATATTCATAATATAAAGGTATATTTAAAAGATGTGTTTGCCAGCGCCAGTCCTCACCGCTTGAAAGTGAGGTTGAAGCAAAAACGCCCTTTATTCCAAGCTCTTTTAAATGCTTTGACATATCCTCTGTGACTTCTTTTAATGTTTTGAAATCTTTAATTTCTGAAGCGGCGGAAATCTTAACCTTTTTATCTTTTAGAGAAAAATATTTTTCCATTATGGCGTTGTTATAAATTATACCGTAGCCTTCTACTACATAAGGTATAGCATAAACTGCGCCATCCTCCTTGATGGCTAATGATTTATCGCTTAAAAAGGAGTAAAGCTCACTGTCTTTTAAGTCGAGACAGTAATCATCCCAAGATGAGTAGCCCACAGGCCCGTTTACCTGAAAGATAGTAGGTGAATCAGTTTTTGCAATTTCCGATTTTAAGGTTTGCTCGTAGGTGTTTGCGGCGGCAGTTACAACCTTGACCGAAACACCGGTTTCTTCCTCATAGATTTTTGCAAGCTCCTCATAAACCTCTGCACTTTCAGGCTTGAAGTTAAGAAAATAAACCTGTGATTTGGCATCCTTTTTACACGCCGTAAGTGAAAGTATAGTGGAAAATGTAAAAATCGTTAATAAGATTGATAAAATTTTGCGTTTCATTTTTTATCCTCCAAAAAGTATTTCTTTTAATACTTTTCCGCAAAATTGCCAAAATATTAAAAATTAAAAAAATTAGAGCTTTTCAGGTAAAATTGATGGCAGAAAATAAAAAACATCGACTGATTTCAGTCGATGTTTTTTTTATATTTTAGATATTTTATTTATCTTTGTACTCTACCGCTTGCGTCGCCACCTGCTAATTTTTCAACCTCGGCTACCGATACTCTGTTGTAGTCACCTTCAACCGAGTGCTTGAGAGCAGAAGCTGCTACTGCAAACTCGATAGCTTCTTTTGAAGATTTACCCGAAAGAAGTGAGTAAATAAGTCCGCCGCCGAAGGAGTCACCGCCGCCTACACGGTCAACGATATGTAGGTGATATGATTTTGAAAAGTGGTAATCCTCGCCGTCATAAAGCATACCTGCCCAATCGTTATCATTAGCTGAAATTGAAGTGCGAAGTGTAATCGCTACCTTTTCGAAGCCAAACTTGTCAGCTAATTGCTTTGCAACTGACTTATATCCCTCGTGATTGAGCTTTCCTCCGTAGATGTCAGTACCTTCAGCCTCAATACCGAATACATCCTTTGCATCTTCTTCGTTAGAAATGCAAACATCAACGTATTGGCATAATTCGGTCATAGCTTTGTTTGCTTCTTGTCTTGTCCAAAGCTTGCCTCTGTAATTCAAGTCGCAAGAGATTTTAACTCCCTTTTCTTTAGCTTTTATACAAGCCATTTTGCAGATTTCAACCAAATTTTCACCGAGAGCGGGAGTAATACCTGTAAAGTGGAACCAGTC
>JAZNWW010000003.1:0-8173 GCA_045593535.1 Acutalibacteraceae bacterium | reverse complement strand
ACCGTGATGGTTTCGGGGTTTTTGAATACATTGAAATAATACAGATTATCTCTTTGAGTACTGGGGAGCACGGCGAGCGCCCTTGAGACCGTACTTCTTTCTTTCCTTCATACGAGGGTCACGAGTGAGAAGACCTGCTTTTTTGAGTGTAGCACGGAGTTCTGCATCGTGCTGAAGAAGTGCACGAGAAATACCGTGACGGATAGCACCTGCTTGACCTGTAACGCCACCGCCTGCAACACGGCAAACGATGTCGAACTTGTCGAGTGTGCCTGTGAGGTTGAGGGGTTGACGAACGATAAGCTTTAAGGTTTCAAGACCGAAATAATCATCGATTTCTCTATCGTTGATTACGATTTTACCAGTACCTGCATAAAGACGAACACGGGCAACAGAGCTCTTTCTTCTGCCTGTACCATAGAAATAAGGCTTTTCATTAAACATAACTTCTGTCTCCCTTCTTAAAATTCATACTTTTCGGGCTTCTGAGCTGTTTGAGCATACTCAGTGCCGCTGTAAACGTGAAGTCTTGTGAGTGCCTTGCGGCCGATTGTAGTATCGGGAACCATACCTTTAACAGCAAGCTCCATAGCGAGCTCGGGGCGAGTTCTCATAAGGGTTGAATACTGAACCTCTTTGAGACCGCCGATGTAGCCTGTATGACGGCGATAATACTTGTTTTGTAATTTGTTTCCTGTTAAAACTGCCTTGTCAGCGTTGATAACGATAACGTGGTCGCCACAATCTACATGAGGAGTGAATTCGGGCTTAATTTTGCCACGAAGAATATCAGCAACCTTTGCAGCTGTACGGCCGAGCGGTCTGTCAGCCGCATCGATTATATACCATTTGCGCTGGATGTCAGCAGCCTTTGCCATAAATGTTGACATAAAGTTTTGCCTCCAAAATTAAGATTTTTTTTGCGGAAAAGACATAGCTTCCCCACAGTCAGCCTGATTATAATACCACATAAAAAAAACTTTGTCAACACTATTTTTTCTAAATTTTAATTTATTTTTTAAAAGCTCCTATTTCCTCTCGTTTACTCGTTTTTTCTTCCATTTCCTCACTTTCGATTTTTAGTTTTTTCATCGAAAAATAAAAAAACACCGACTAAAAGTATAGTCAGTGCTGAAGGATTTCATTTAGCATTTTCTTTGGCGGTGTTTATAGAGGTAATTAAAATTTTGCGTATTGTACCGCATTGATTATATATTTCTTTTGCAATTTCTCGTTCTATCAAATCAGATTTTACAAACAGTTCAATCCAATATTCCGTTTCGTAACATTCTTTAAGAGATATTTGAAGTTTATCAACAAAATCAAGTTTGCCGTGAGCGTAATTTGCTTCATGAATGTTTGCACCAATAGAAGTTGCAGATCGTTCTAATTGATTAACGAGTGAGTAATGTCCTTTTATGTTTTCGCAAAGTTTTATGACTTTCACAGAAAAGTCCATTGATAAATTCACAAGTTTATTTTCTTTCAAAAATACCACCTCTGCGAACAGTATAACATATTTAATGAAATATTGCTACGCAATATGAAATAATCCTTACGGATTATGAAATTTTCTGCTATCGCAGAAAGTGAAATAAAATAAATCCCTCATGCGCCACAGCGTATTTCATAGCGAGGCTATTTCATATGCGTTAGCATATTTCACAAATCCCGTTAGGGATTTATTTCATTGAAAAAAGCACCGACAAAGTCGATGCTTTTTTCTGGCCCGCCCGAAGGGAGTCGAACCCCCGTTCTTCAGAATCGGAATCTGCTGCGTTATCCAGCTGCGCCACGGGCGGATTTTAAATAAAAGGCACAGATTTCTCTGTGCCTATTTTTACATTTTACTTCTCATAACCCTTTGGGTTGCCGCTTTGCCAGCGCCAAGTGTCCTCGCACATTTCATCAATGCCAAACTTTGCAGTCCAACCGAGAATCTTTTCCGCCTTTTCGGCATTTGCATAAACTTCATCAGGGTCGCCGGGACGTCTTGGGTCGATAACATAAGGCACATCTACACCCGATGCCTTAACAAAAGCATCACGAAGCTGCAAAACACTTGTACCGTTACCTGTACCGAGGTTAAATGCTTCACAACCCTTGTTTTCGAGTGCCCAGTCAACCGCCTTAACGTGACCGTTAGCCAAGTCAACCACGTGGATATAATCTCTGACACCTGTGCCATCGGCAGTATTGTAATCGTTGCCGAAAACGTGTAGCTTTTCGAGCTTACCAACTGCAACCTGACTGATATAGGGCATAAGATTATTCGGAATACCCTTGGGGTCTTCGCCGATAATACCTGACTTGTGAGCGCCGATGGGATTGAAGTAACGAAGTAAAGCTATAGTCCAGTCGTTGTCAGCGATATATAAATCACGTAAAATTTCCTCGATAAAATACTTTGTTCTGCCGTAGGGGTTAATTGCGCCCAAAGGCATACCCTCAACCAAAGGCATTTCGGTTGCAACACCGTAAACAGTAGCAGAGGATGAGAAAACAATTCTTTTAACACCAAACTCATTCATAACCTCGATTAAACAAAGTGTGCTTATAAGGTTATTATCATAATACATAATCGGCTCTCTTACAGATTCGCCAACCGCCTTAAGACCTGCAAAATGAATTACAGCCTCGATATTATTTTCGCTGAAAATCTTGCGAAGCGCCGCTTTGTCACGAACATCCTCTTTATAAAATTTAACAGGCTTTCCTGTGATTTTTTCAACTCTTTTTAATGATTCCTCACTACTGTTATCGAGATTGTCAATAACAATAACATCATAGCCTGCATTTTGCATTTCTATACAGGTATGGCTTCCGATATAACCTGCACCGCCGGTAACTAAAATAGACATAGCTTTCCCTCCAAATTTTGTCTTTTATAATTTTATAACATATACTTTTCTTTGTCAAGCGAAAGAAAAGGTATAATCGCTTGATTATACCTTTTATCATAAAAATTATTATTTTTTACCCGTAGAACCGAAACCGCCCTCACCACGTACTGTGTCGCTAAGTTCATCCTTTTCGCAATACTCTACCTGTAAAAATGGGGTAATTACAAGCTGTGCTATGCGTTCTTTATCAGCGATGGTTTGTGGAGTTTTTGAATGATTAAAAAGACATACCATAATTTCGCCTCTGTAATCGCTGTCAATAACGCCAACCTTGTTTGCGGGAGCAAGGCCTCTCTTTGTAGCAATACCGCTGCGAGCATAGATAAGTCCGGCATAACCCACCGGAATTTCGAGAGAAAGTCCTGTATGAATAAGCTTTGATTCGCCGGGCTCGATTGTCACTTCACCACCTTCACAAGCGTAAAGGTCGGCACCTGCCGAAAACTCTGTGCCGTAAGTGGGCGTTACTGCATTTTCATTTAACTTTTTAAAATTCATTTTAAGCATTTTTATCACCTATTCGTAAATATTCCCGCTTCCCATTTTTCTCTGCCAAACACCGTCAAGCCAAATTGTTTCGCCTTGTGACAGACTTTTTTTGACATCAATTATACGCTGATTTGAAGAACCTCTGAAAAGAAGGTCGGGACTTTTTAGTTCCTCAACAAACTTGCCATCAACCAAAACATCAATATTTGACAGCATTTTTTTGACTGTATCTAAATTTCCGACAGCGCCCTTTAGTAACTGCTTATCAAAATTGAAGCCTGTATAACACCAGACAGTCTTTTCGGGATATTTTGTTTTTAATTCCTCTAAAAAATCAGCTAACGCCTCTTGATTTTCAGGCTCAAAGGGTTCTCCGCCCAAAAGCGAAAAGCCTTCGATATAAGAGGGTGCTACCGATTTTATAATATCATCGGCCACCTCTTTAGTAAAAGGCGCACCAAAAGCGAAATCCCAAGCCTCACTGTTAAAGCAGTTTTTGCACTTATGCCTGCAACCGCTTACAAAAAGCGAGACTCTGACACCCGGTCCGTTCGCAATATCAAATTTTTTGATAACTGCATAATTCACGCTGTATCATTCCTTAAAATTAGGGGAACTTTCGTTCCCCTTTTCGTATTAAAGATGTAAAACTCTTTCCTTAATTTCTTGTGTTCTGCCTTGATTCCAATACTGTGTACCGATATATCCGCAGGTTCTGCGTGCAACGTTCATCTTATCCTGGTCTGTATTACCACAGTTGGGACATTTCCAAACAAGCTTGCCATCCTTATCCTCTTGGATTTCGATTTCACCATCAAAACCGCAGTTGTGGCAGTAGTCACTCTTTGTGTTAAGCTCGGCATACATAATATTTTCATAGATAAACTTCATTACAGAAAGTACAGCATCTATATTATTCTGCATATTGGGTACTTCTACATAAGAAATAGCGCCACCGGGAGACAATGCTTGGAATTTAGCTTCAAGTGCTAATTTGTCAAAAGCATCAATATCCTCTGTTACGTGAACGTGGTAGCTGTTTGTGATGTAATTCTTATCGGTAACATCCTTAACAACACCAAAGCGTTTCTGTAAGCATTTTGCAAATTTATAGGTTGTACTCTCAAGCGGTGTACCATAAAGTGAGTAGTCAATACACTCTGCAGCCTTCCACTTTGCAGTATATTCGTTGAGCTTTTTCATAACCTCAAGACCGAAAGCCTCGCCTTCGGGTTCAGTAAGCTTTTTACCAATCATACTGTAAACACATTCCCAAAGACCTGCATAACCGAGTGAGAGAGTAGAATATCCACCGTGGAGATATTTGTCAATTTTTTCACCCTTATTGAGTCTGAGAAGTGCACCGTGCTGCCAAAGAATAGGAGCAGCATCAGACAAAGTGCCTGTGAGTCTTTCGTGTCGTGCCTGGAGCGCTCTGTGGCAAAGCTCCATACGCTTGTCAAAGATTTCCCAGAATTTATCCATATCCTTATTTGCTGAAAGACCGATATCAACAAGGTTTACTGTTACAACACCTTGGTTAAAGCGACCGTAATACTTTGGCTTTCCTTCCTCGTCAACATAAGGAGTTAAGAAGCTTCTGCAACCCATACAGGTATAGCAGTGACCTTCGCCGTTTTTGTCAATCTTGTTTTCGAGCATAATTTTCTCAGAGATATAGTCGGGCACCATTCGCTTTGCAGTACATTTTGCCGAAAGCTCGGTCAAGTACCAATAGGGTGTACCCTCTTTAATATTATCCTCTTCCAAAACATAGATAAGCTTGGGGAAAGCAGGGGTAATCCAAACGCCCTTTTCATTTTTAACACCACGATAGCGTTGGCGCAAAACTTCCTCAATAATCATAGCAAGGTCGTGCTTTTCCTGCTCGTTCTTTGCTTCGTTAAGATACATAAATACAGTAACAAACGGAGCTTGACCGTTTGTAGTCATCAAGGTCACAACCTGATACTGAATTGTTTGAACACCCTTGCGGATTTCTTCCTTAAGGCGCTTTTCGGTAACCTCGCTGATTTTTTCCTCTGTAACCTCGGGATTTACATCACGAAGCTCCTCCTCGACCTGCTTGTGAAGCTTTTTACGACTTATATCAACAAAGGGAGCTAAATGTGTAAGGCTGATACTTTGACCGCCATACTGACAGGATGCCACCTGTGCAATAATTTGGGTTGCAATATTACAAGCTGTAGAGAATGAATGGGGTTTTTCAATATATGTACCACTGATAACTGTACCGTTTTGAAGCATATCCTCAAGATTTACAAGGTCGCAGTTGTGCATATGCTGTGCAAAGTAGTCAGCATCGTGAAAATGGATAAGACCGTTTTCGTGAGCCTCAACAATATCCGGCTCTAACAAAATACGCTTTGTAATATCCTTACTAACCTCACCCGCCATATAGTCACGTTGAACACTGTTAACAGTGGGGTTTTTGTTGGAATTTTCCTGCTTTACTTCCTCGTTATTGCATTCAATAAGGCTCAAAATTTGTTCATCAGTAGTGTTAGACTTACGCACGAGTGCACGGGTATAACGATAGGTTATATAACGGCGTGCAACGTCAAATGCACGTTGATTCATAATTTGGTCCTCGACCATATCCTGAATTTCTTCCACACTCAAAGAGCGGTTGATATTAGCCGCCGCACTTTCTACATCCTCTGCTATACGCTTAATCTGTACTTCACTCATACGTTGGCTGGGAACAACACTTTCGTTAGCTTTAGTAACAGCTACGACAATTTTTTTCGGGTCAAATTCAACCTCTGACCCACTTCGTTTAATGATTTTCATCGTTTTATCCCCCAAATATATGAATATTAGAAAATTTGACCCACAAGATATTGTGGGAGCATAGATTATTATACCACAACCATCTAAAAAATCAAGGCAAAATATCCAAAAGTTCAGATTTTACAAAAGTTTGTCTATTTCGACAGTTTTTTTGAGAGTTTTTTATGTGTTTAGCCGAAATTTTACAATATATATGGAAAAAACACAAAAACCACAACACAATATGTTGTGGTTTTTGGCTTTTTATTCCATTTTATTGTTTTTGTGGATAACAACATTTAGTGTAATACCAATAACCGCTATTACAAAGAGTCCGATTGAAATCCATTGTGAAGATGAAAGACTGTTGAAAATTCCTCTAATCTTATCTCCTCTGAAAAATTCCACAATAAAGCGAACTACAGCATACATCAACAAATATGAGAAAAGTAAGTCGTACTTGTATTTCACTTTTTTAGCAATATACAAAAGAGCAAACATTATACCAATGTTTAATACTCCCTCAAGTATCGGAGTCGGGAAATAGCCTTGTGTTGGCGGCACACCTAAAACAGAATTAGGATAATAAACAGCTAACGGTCCGTCGTATTCCATACCATGACAGCAGCCTGCCAACAAGCAGCCAACCCTGCCGACAGCATGAGCCAAAGGTATATATGGAATTATTATTTTTTCGGCGACAGCTACATCCACCTTTAAAAGCTTAACCGTAATTATAGCTCCCAAAATTCCGCCGATAAGGCCTCCGTAAAAGACAAATCCTCCAAGCCCCGAAAAATCACCTTTTAAAATTTTTTCGATTAAAACAGGAATAGGAAAGGTCACGAGCATATATAGTAACGTTGAACCGAAAACGCCGCCAAGTCCAACGCCACCGCCTATAATTATTATATCATTAAAATCAAAATTAAAAGCTTTGGCTTTTTTTCTGGCTCCAATGACCGCAACCGCAACAGCGAGGACAAGCATTATTCCATAAGAGCCAAAGGTTTTTCCAAAGATAACTATATATGGATACATAAATTTAAAAATGGGCATAAATAATCCTACCGCTATTGCGGTAGGATTGATTTGCATAGATTAAAGTAATCCAGCAGCACCTGCAACAGAAGCAGCACATGCAACACATGCGAGGTAAACAACTAAAACGATAGCTGTACCGATGATAGAAAGAACCAAACCGGCAGTAGCAACGCCCTTTTGACCCTTCTTTTTAGCTACAGCACCTAAAATAATACCTACGATACCGAGAACGATACCAACGATACCATTGATAAAGCAACCAATTACGATACTAGCTATACCTAATACTAAAGCAGCAACACCCATTATGTATATACCCTCCCCTCAAAAAATATTTTTGATGTCGTAATTATATCATACTTTTTTCTCTTTGTCTATACTTTTATACACAATTTTTTAATTTTTTGTTCATAATTTACCAAATTTATACGCAAATCTTGACTAAACTCAAATTTTAATCACAATATATTGTGTATTTATCACAAACAAAAAAGCATCTGCGTTTAGCAGATGCTGTGATTTCTTATTGCTCACACCCTGAAAACTGAACAAATATGCGAGAGTAGAGGATACGAAATAATAGGTTAAGCCCTCGGTCTATTAGTACAACCTAGCACACGTATCGCTACGCTTACACTTGTTGCCTATCAACCCGGTAGTCTTCCGGGGACCTTACTAGCTTATGCTATGGGAAATCTAATCTTGAGGTTGGCTTCACGCTTAGATGCTTTCAGCGTTTATCCAATCGGTACTTAGCTGCCCAGCTATGCCCTTGGCAGAACAACTGGTGCACCAGAGGTACATCCATCCCGGTCCTCTCGTACTAGGGACAGCTCCTCTCAAATTTCCTACGCCCACGACAGATAGGGACCGAACTGTCTCACGACGTTCTGAACCCAGCTCGCGTACCACTTTAATCGGCGAACAGCCGAACCCTTGGGACC
>JAZNWW010000002.1:0-10605 GCA_045593535.1 Acutalibacteraceae bacterium | reverse complement strand
CCGCGGGACCCATTTATGGGTAGTAAGTAGTTATTGCATGGCTGGCAGGCCAACCTTAAAACGCACTTGTGCGTAGCCAGTATCGTTTAGGGCTATGCCCGAAAATGAAATACCACCCGCTATGCGGGTGGATATTTATTTGCCTTTTCGCAATTTTTCAATTTTATCACGTAAAAATGCGGCGTGCTCAAATTCGAGTATTTTTGCCGCCTGCTTCATTTCAAAGGTGAGTCGCTTAATTTCTGCTTCTCGCTCGACCTTCGAAAGCTTGGAAATCGGTTTTTCGGTATCGGGCTTTGCACCGATTTCTATTATATCGTGAACATCCTTTATAATAGTTTTCGGCACAATACCGTTTTCCTCGTTGTATTTTTGCTGAATACTGCGTCTGCGCTCGGTTTCGAAGATAGCCTTTTCCATAGATTTTGTAACGCTGTCGGCATACATTATAACCTCACCTTGTGCATTACGGGCGGCTCTGCCTATAGTCTGAACAAGCGAGGTCTCACTTCGAAGGAAGCCCTCCTTGTCGGCATCAAGAATTGCAACTAAGGATACCTCGGGTATGTCAAGACCTTCACGCAAAAGGTTAATTCCGACTAAAACATCAAATTCGCCGAGTCGCAAATCTCTGATAATCTCCATACGCTCTATCGTGTCGATATCATAGTGCATATAGCGAACCTTAATCTCTAGATTTTCTAAATATTCGGTCAAATCCTCCGCCATTTTTTTGGTAAGAGTAGTGATTAGTACACGTTCTTTTAAAGCAACACGCTTATTTATTTCACCGACTAAATCATCAATTTGACCCTCTGTAGCACGTACCGAAATTTTCGGGTCTAAAAGCCCTGTCGGGCGAATAACCTGCTCTACAACCTGTGCCGAGTGCTCCTTTTCAAACTCTTGAGGTGTTGCCGATACAAACACCGCTTGGTTTATATGAGAATAAAATTCCTCGAAATTAAGCGGTCTGTTATCAAAGGCAGAGGGGAGTCTGAAACCGTATTCGACAAGATTTTCCTTTCGTGCTCTGTCACCGCCGAACATACCCCGTACTTGAGGCAAAGTTACGTGAGATTCATCGACAAAAAGCAGAAAATCATCGGGGAAATAGTCGAGTAGGGTTGAGGGTGTACTGCCTTTCGGTCGGCGAGCCATTACACGAGAATAGTTTTCAACACCCTTACAGGTGCCGATTTCACGTAGCATTTCGATATCATATTCTGTGCGTTGGCGAATACGCTGTGCTTCAATTAGCTTTTCGTTGTCTATAAAATATTTTACTCGCTCTTCCATTTCATCCTTGATTTCAGCTAATGCTTCTTCAAGCTTGTCCTGTGGGACAATGTAATGAGAGGCAGGGTAGATGGCAGTGTGGCTCAAAAAAGCTTTAACTTCACCTGTAAGAGTATTGATTTCGGAAATTCTGTCAATTTCATCGCCGAAAAATTCTACCCTTATTGCGTTTTCCATTGAGTAAGCAGGGAATATTTCGACTGTATCACCACGTACACGGAACTTGTTTCTTATAAAGTTTATGTCATTTCTTTCATACTGCAAATCTACTAATTTTGCGATTAGCTCATCACGGCTTTTTTCCATACCCTGACGGAGTGAAATTACCATATTTCTGTAATCTATAGGGTTACCGAGAGAGTAAATACAGGAAACCGATGCAACTATTATAACATCTCGCCTCTCGCTCAAAGCGCAGGTTGCACTGTGGCGCAATTTGTCGATTTCATCGTTTATTGCCGAGTCCTTTTCGATATAGGTGTCAGTACCGGGAATATATGCCTCGGGCTGATAATAGTCATAGTAAGAAACAAAATACTCCACCGCATTTTCGGGAAAAAACTCACGAAATTCCGAGCAGAGCTGTGCAGCGAGGGTTTTGTTGTGAGCGAGAACAAGGGTTGGCTTATTGACATTTGCGATAATATTCGCCATTGTAAAGGTTTTACCGCTGCCTGTAACACCAAGTAAGGTTTGCTCCTTAAAGCCTTTTTTAACACCATCTGTCAGTTTTTCGATGGCTTCGGGTTGGTCACCTGTAGGCTTGTAAGCTGAATGTAAAACAAACTTGTCCACTTAATTCTCACTCCTTTCGGTTAGTATATGTAAAAATTATTTCGGATATTGCATATTCTCGACTTTCCAATTTTCGAGGACTTTTGTCATTTCGGTTGCCTCTTTTTTAGCAGTCGAGAGGTCGTGCTCTAAATAATTTCCGCATTCAATGCGTGTGTTGCCGGGAATTTCGCCTTCGAAGTCGGCAATAAAAGAAAAAGCAGATTTTACGAGATTTATAACTTCGTTATAGCTTACATTATCACGGAGCAGTAAATAAAATCCTGTTCTACAACCCATAGGGCCGAAGTAAATTACGCTGTTTTTATGAATACTGTTTCTGACAAATGTCGCAAAAATATGCTCAATAGTGTGCATTGCAGGATTCGCTAAATAATCGTTCCCATTAGGGATTTTTGCTCTTATATCATAGGTCACAACATCTCCGTCAATTCGGGAAATATAAAGCCCACGTGTGAGTGTATCGTGGTTAACGGTAAAGCTTGCAATTTTTTCCATTTTGAAATCTCCGTATATATATTTTCTTTATATTAACATATTTTTTATTTTGTGTAAATAATAAAAAAGTATTTACTTTAAAAATATTTTGTCGTAAAATAGAGGTGTATATGTAGGTGAATAAAATGGCAAATGATAAAATAATTATTAAGGGTGCTAATGAGCACAATTTAAAAAACATTGATGTTGAAATACCAAGGGACAAGCTAATCGTTTTTACCGGACTTTCGGGTAGCGGTAAATCTTCTCTTGCTTTTGACACGATTTATGCAGAGGGACAGCGAAGATACGTTGAATCCCTGTCTTCCTATGCCCGCCAGTTTTTAGGACAGATGGAAAAGCCAAACGTTGATACTATTGAGGGGCTTTCTCCCGCTATTTCAATAGACCAAAAGACAACCTCCAAAAATCCACGCTCTACTGTCGGCACCGTTACCGAAATATATGATTATTTACGACTTTTATATGCTCGTGTCGGTGTGCCACATTGTCCTGTTTGCGGAAAGGAAATCAGTCAGCAAACCACCGACCAAATTGTTGATACAGTAATGAAATTGCCTGTCGGAACAAAATTTCAGGTGCTTTCTCCCGTAGTAAAGGGAAGAAAAGGCGAACACGTAAAAGAGCTTGAGTCACTTCGCAAATCGGGATATTCGAGAGTCAGAATTGATGGAAACATCTATGATTTATCGGAGGAAATAAAGCTTGAAAAAAACAAAAAGCATATGATTGAGGTCGTTGTTGACCGCCTTGTTATAAAGGAAGATGTCACATCTCGTTTAAGTGACAGTATCGAAACTGCAGTTAAGCTGTCGGGCGGACTCGTTGCTGTTGACGTAATCGATGGCGAAGAAATGCAGTTTTCTCAAACCTACGCTTGTGATGAACACGGTATCAGTATTCCCGAATTGACACCTACAATGTTTTCCTTTAACAATCCTTTAGGTGCTTGTCCTGTCTGCACAGGTATCGGCTCCTTTAAAAACATTGACCCAAGGCTTATTATTCACGATGAGGACAAGTCCTTGCTTGAAGGCTGTATAAAGGCGGCAGGTTGGGGAGTTAATTCTTGGTTTAATCCCGATGCCAGCAGTATTGCCGAGATGTACTATAAAGGACTTGCCGAGCATTACGGATTTGATGTAAATGCACCTTGGAAGGATTTAAGTGATGAGGCTAAAAACAGGGTTCTTTATGGTACAGGCGAAACAAAAATCAAGCTTTACCGCAACACAATGTTCGGTGGTGGCACATACCATGCAACTTTTGAAGGTATTATAAACAACCTTGAGCGCAGATATAAAGAAACAACAAGTGAATATTCAAGAAACGAGCTTGAAGCACTGATGACCGACTCGGTTTGCCCCGAATGTAAGGGTGCAAGGTTAAAGCCTGAATATTTGGCTGTAACTGTCGGTGGTAAGAATATCAAAGAATTTTGCGATATGTCTGTGAGTGCGGAGCTCGATTTTATAGAAACCTTAAAATTTAATCAGCGTGATCAAATGATTGCAAAGCCGATTTTAAAGGAAATCAAGGAGCGATTATCCTTCCTTAAAAGCGTGGGACTCGATTACCTTGATTTGTCTCGTTCCTCGGGTACGCTTTCGGGTGGCGAGAGTCAAAGAATACGTTTAGCTACTCAAATCGGTTCTTCGCTTATGGGTGTTTTGTATATACTCGATGAACCGAGTATCGGACTTCACCAAAGGGATAATGAGCGACTGATAGGTACTCTTAAAAGGCTTCGTGATTTAGGAAATACCGTAATTGTAGTTGAGCACGATGAGGATACAATGCGTGCCGCCGATTATATTGTTGATATAGGCCCCGGTGCCGGCATTCACGGTGGAAATGTGGTATATGCGGGTGATTTGAAAAATCTCGAAAAATGCAAAAATTCTATCACCTCGGATTATCTCTGTGGCAGGAAGAAAATCCCTGTTCCCAAAAGCCGCCGCAAAGGAAACGGTAACTTTTTAACCGTAAAGTCAGCGGCAGAAAATAACCTTAAAAATATAAATGTTAAAATTCCGCTCGGTACATTTTCTTGTGTTACGGGTGTTTCGGGTAGCGGCAAATCCTCCTTTGTAAACGATATTTTATACAAGGTTTTGGCGAACAAGCTGAACAGAGCAAAGACTATTCCCGGCAAATACAAGTCGGTCGAGGGAATAGAAAACCTTGATAAAATAATTAACATTGACCAGTCGCCGATAGGCAGGACGCCTCGCTCTAACCCTGCGACTTACACAGGCGTTTTCACCGATATTCGTGAGCTTTTCAGCAGTACAAAGGATGCTAAAATGAAGGGCTATAATGCGGGCAGATTTTCTTTTAACGTAAAAGGCGGCAGATGTGAAGCCTGTCAGGGTGATGGCATTTTAAAGATTGAAATGCACTTCTTGCCCGATATTTATGTTCCTTGTGAGGTTTGCGGCGGTACACGTTATAACCGAGAAACTCTGACTGTAAAATATAAAGGAAAAAGTATTTATGATGTTCTCGAAATGACAGTAGAGGAGGGTATGTACTTCTTTGAAAGTATCCCCAAAATTCACAGAAAGCTCAAAACCCTTTATGATGTAGGACTCGGTTACGTTAAAATCGGTCAGCCCGCAACCACACTTTCGGGCGGTGAGGCACAGCGTGTCAAGCTTGCGACCGAGCTTTCAAAACGCAGCACAGGTAAGACGATTTATATTCTTGATGAACCGACAACGGGACTTCATACCGCCGATGTTCATAAGCTTATTGACGTGCTTCAAAAGTTTGTTGATTCGGGTAATACCGTGCTTGTGATTGAGCATAATCTCGATGTCATCAAAACTGCCGATTATATAATTGATTTAGGCCCCGAGGGTGGCGATGGTGGAGGCACTGTGGTAGCAACAGGTACTCCCGAAAAGGTGGCTGCTTGTGAAAAATCATATACCGGCAAATTTTTAAAGCCCTTAATTTAAATTTTACACATTATTCATATATCGAATAATGCTTTGGTATATAATAAATTCTTAAGAGGTGAGAAAGAGTGTTTGGCTATGTAAGAGCGGCAAAAGGGGATATGAAGGTTAAAGAGTTTGAGTCGTACAAGGCGGTTTATTGCTCACTTTGTAAAGAGCTAGGAAAATCCTACGGAATTTTGTCTCGCTTTACATTAAGCTATGATTTCACCTTTTTGGCAATTCTTAATATGGCGCTAAAGGATGGATGCTGTGAGGTCAGCCGCAAACGCTGTGTTTTCAACCCTCTGAAAAAGTGTAATTTCTGTAAAGAGACAGATGACCTTAAAATGCCATCGGCTGCGGCGATGATTATGATATATTATAAGCTCAAAGACAATATTGCCGATGAAAAGGGCTTTAAAAAATTTGGTTATTATATGCTCTTGCCTACCTTGTCAAGAGCTCACAAAAAAGCGGCAAAGAATTACCCAGGGATAGAAGCTATTGTTTCGGAGTATATAAAGGAGCAAACTGTTCTTGAAAAAGAGGACTGCACCTCTCTTGACAAAGCGGCTGACCCTACAGCTAAAGCACTTTCTTTAATACTTTCCCTTTGCAGTGAGTCGCCTTCACAAAAGCGAGTGCTCGAAAGACTCGGTTACTGTATAGGAAGATATATTTATATAATCGATGCTGCTTGCGATTTGGAAAAAGATATAAAAACCAATTCATATAATCCGCTAAAAGCAGAGCTATCGGAAAATATAAAGGAATATTTAAAGGAAAGGGCAGTGCCACAGCTTTATTTTTGCGCTAATGAAGCTGCAATGGCTTTTGAACTTTTAGATATTAAAAAATTCAAAACGATTTTAGGAAATATTATATATTTAGGATTAGAAGAAACATTTAAAAAGGAGTTAAATTTATAATGAAAGACCCCTATCAGATTTTAGGTATCGACAAAAATGCAACCGATGAGCAGGTGAAGGATGCTTACAGAGAGCTTGCACGTAAATATCACCCCGATAACTATGCCGATAATCCGCTTTCGGATTTGGCAAGTGAAAAGATGAAGGAAATCAACGAGGCTTATGATGAAATTATGAGCCGAAGAAAGAACAAACACAAAAAATCAAGTAATAATTATCAAAGCACAGCCTCCGATTTTCCGGAAGTTCGTTCTCTTATAAACCAAGGCAGGCTCGAACAAGCTCAGGAGGTGCTTGATGGTGTTCCGCCGCAAAATAGAAATGCCGAGTGGTATTTCTTAAATGGTACTGTTCTTTATAGGCGTGGTTGGTTTGACCAGGCTTATACCTCTTTTGCAACTGCCGCACGTATGGACCCGATGAATCCCGAGTACCGAAACGCAGTAAACCAAGCCCAAAGGCAGTCTGGGGCACAATATAATCCATATCGCACTTACGGTAATGCGGGCGGTATGAACACTTGTGACTGCTGTCAGTCGCTTATTTGCGCCGATTGTTGCTGTGAGTGTATGGGCGGAGATTTAATCTCTTGTTGTTAACCTTAAAATATTGGTGATAATATGAAAAACACTTCAAAAATCACTTTATGCGCTATGATGGCGGCTCTTGCTTGTGCGGTTATGCTTTTTTCCTTTTTTCCGTATCTGACTTATGCTATTCCCGCTATTGCAGGACTGTTTGTAATGGTCGTTGTAATCGAAATAAACTGTAGCTGGGCGGTGCTAACCTACTTGGCATCGACTTTGATAGTGCTGTTTTTTCCCGATCCCGAAAGCAAAATTTTATATGCGACCTTTTTTGGCTTTTACACCATAATAAAGGCTTTAGCAGAAAAACTTCGTAAGCCACTTCTTGAGTGGATTATCAAGATGGCAGTATTTAATACAGCTCTTGTGATAGTTTATTTTGTTTTTGCAAAATTTATCGGTTTTTCACTCGAGGAATTAGGTGTTTTAGGAAAGTATGGAGCAGTTATATTATGGGTGCTTGGAAATATTGTTTTCGTAGTTTACGATATTGCACTATCCCGTTTTTCTATGATGTATATGGCGGTCATTCATCCTAAAATCAAAAGGCTTATGAAATAACAAAAAACCCTTTACTATTTGAAGTAAAGGGTTTTAATTTTATGTTCCGCACATTTTCATTACAAGGCTGTGGGGGAGTAGCTTTGCTAAAATTCGGTAGAATTTGTAAAAGGCTTTGTTGGTGTAAACCGCTTTTTTCTTACTTGAAGCTATAATACTCTTTTTTGCCATTACAGAGGGGTTTACACGTGGAAGCATATCAAAGGTACTGCTTTTTCCTTTATCAATGCCCGCAACGCTCAAAAACTCGGTATCCATTGGACCTGGGCAGGCGGCTAAAACATTGATTTTGCGTTTTTTAAGCTCCTCACGCAAGGCACGACAAAAGCTCATTACATAAGCCTTTGTCGAGGAATAAACCGCCATACGTGTATTTGGTGCAAAGGAAGCAATCGAGCAGGAATTGATTATTTCAGAGCCCTCTTTCATGTAGGGTAGTGTAAGTGATGTCATAACCGTAAGCGCTTCACAGTTAAGTCTCACCATACCGGCGTTTTCCTCGGTCGAAAGCTCACTGAAATCACCTAATTTTCCGAAGCCTGCGTTATTTATCAAAAGCCTGACATTTGCGTTTTTATCCTTCAAAAGTTTTTTATATTCTTCGATTGCTGTATTTGAAGTGATGTCTAAAGCCAATACACGTGTTTTCTTCTTTAGCTTTATTGCCAATTCTTCTAATTTTTCTTTACGTCTTGCGATTAGCCAAATTTCATCAATATCATTACGAAGCGTGTCGGTATGAATTGCAAAAAAGCTTCCCATACCGGAGGATGCACCCGTGATTACAGCGATATTCAAGATAACGCACTTCCTTTGTGTTGTTTTTATAATTATTATATATAATTATAGATTTTAAATCAACAATAAAAATTTTTATTGACATTGGGGTGTGGTTTGGGGTATAATCTATAATCGATGGGTTATGGCATTATTGTTTTGTGCTGTACCGCTAATTCATTCTTGAAGTCAGCCAAAGTATTTAAAACGCTTTGGTTATATCTGTAAAAACTAAGGAGGGTTTATTGTGAAAAGAACATATCAGCCTAAAAAGCTTCATCGTAAAAAAGAGCACGGCTTTTTGAAGAGAATGGCTACTGCTAACGGTAGAAAGGTACTTTCTCGTCGCAGAGCAAAAGGAAGAAAGCAACTCACATACTAAAAGCCACTTTTTTGTGGCTTTTCCTTTTATAAAGGATTTATTATGATGAAAACTTTTGTAAAGATTAAAGAAAATTATGAGTTCAGGCGTGCTTACCAAAGGGGCAAGGCATTAGTTACACCTTATGCTGTGATTTATATTTTTAAGAATAAATACGATAATATAAGACTTGGAATTACAGCCGGTAAAAAAATTGGCAAGGCGGTGAAAAGAAACCGTGCAAAAAGGGTTATTACCGCCGCTTTCAGAAATTTGCTCCCTTTTATTCCAAAAGGATATGATTACGTTATTGTAGCACGTGTACGTATTTTGACCGTAAAAAGTACGGTCGTTGAAGGAAAGTTAAAAAAAGTCTTAATTGAAGCCGGCTTTTTAAACACAGATGAAAATAATGGGTAAATTGTTAATTAAACTGATAAGGTTTTATAAAAAGAATGTTTCACCCGCAAAGGCTCCATGTTGCCGATTTACACCTACCTGTTCTACCTACGCTATTGAGGCAATTGAAAAGCATGGTGCGATAAAGGGTTTAGGTTTAGCTTTATGGCGAATTTTACGATGCCATCCTCTATGTAAGGGAGGATACGACCCTGTCCCACCAAAGAAAGAACGAAAATTTAAAAAATAACCAGTTGAACACATAAAGTTCATAATTGAAGGTGCAATATATGTTTGATTTTATTAACAAGCCTTTTGGCTTTATACTTGAAAAATTATCTGATTTATTCGGCGGAAGCTTTGCTTGGGCAGTTTTTGCTTTTACATTGGTAATCAATATAATTTTAATTCCTCTTACCATTAAGAGTCAAAAATCTTCTGTTCAACAAACCCGAATAAAACCCAAGCTTGATGAACTTAAAAAACGCTATGGCAACGACAAACAAAAGTTTGCTGCAGCACAGCAACAGCTTTACCAAGATGAAAATGTTTCTATGTCGGGCGGATGTCTCCCGATGCTTTTGAGACTTATTATTATGATGAGTATTTATACTCTTATTTTGTCACCTCTTACCTATATGGCGGGTGTACAAAACGACAAGATAAACAACGTTACAGGTGAAATTAAGACACAGCTTACCGAAATCGAAAAGCAGGACAAAGACAAGTATAACGAATTTGTGACAAAATACAATTGGGACGTTAATCGCCCCGAGCTTAGCCTTGTAAGTCTTATCAGAAGTGAAAATGGTAAATCTGATACTAAAGAATTATTGGGCGATAAAAAGTTTGCAGAAATCGAAAAAGATTTTGATGCTATCGTTGCAAAAGACAAGGAAACACATATCGATTATAGCTTTATAAGCGAAAAAATTGATTTAACCGAAAAGCCTGATTTTTCATTTGATGTATTCAATGCTTGGCGCCCGATTTGGATTATGCCGATTATAGCCTTCGTTGCACAAATCCTCTCGAGCTTGCTTTCAATGAAGATAAACAAGAAAAACAACCCCGATGCTCCGAGTATGGCCGGTATGATGCTTACGATGCCTCTCATATCCTTATTCATTGGTTTCACATTGCCCGGCGGTGTGTCATTCTATTGGGCTTGTTCTTCATTAATAGGCGGTCTTTTACAGGTTGCAGTTCAGTATTTCTACGGACCGCATAAGATGTTATCTGCACAGCGTGCTAAAGAGCTTGTAAAACAGTACGATTTTGAAGCTACGCAAATCGAAAAATTAGCAGACAAATAAGCAAACACGAATAATCCGAACCTGCCTAAAACGGCATTCTTTCGGCACTTTTCGGTTTGTCATCACCCGTAGGCGTTAGCCTGACGGATTCTTCCGCACCAAAAATCACTCGAAATTCTGCCCGTTTTAGGTCGCAGA
>JAZNWW010000001.1:0-2665 GCA_045593535.1 Acutalibacteraceae bacterium | reverse complement strand
CAGGTGCTGTACCGCATTTTTGAGTACAACCGAGTGCTTTATCCTCAAGTGTGGTAATTCCGCCTTCTTTATTTCCGGGTGATGGGTTTTCATCTACCTTTTCACCGTAGCGCATAAAGTATTTTTTGAAATTATTTATGAGTTTTACTGTTTTATTAAACTCATTTTCAGTACGGCATCTATTCATAAGAATTGTTTCTGCGCCGAACATTTCGGGAACTTCGGTCAGAATCGCACTACCGCCCATACCGATAATTTTATCTGAAAGCGAACCGAGCAAGGGGTTTGCAGTAATACCCGAAAATCCATCCGAGCCGCCACATTTAAGGCCGATTACCAATTCACTTACAGGACATTCTTCCCTTTTGTATGTATCGGCAAGTTTAGATAATTCCTCTATTTGCTTTACACCTTGTGAAATTTCATCCTCATAGTCTTGCGCCACAAGGAATTTTACTCTATTCTCGTCATAGTCACCAAGCACATTTTTAAGCTCTTCGATATTACCGTTTTCACAGCCAAGACCAACAACCAAAACTGCGGCAGCATTTGGATGCTTTATAAGTCCCGACAGATACTTTAATGTCATATTCATATCATCACCTAATTGCGAACAACCATAAGGATGGTTATATGAATATATACCGTCTATATTTTCGGTTTTATACTGTTGTGCTTTGTTTTCAATTTCACGTACTATAGAATTTACACAACCAACAGTAGGCACTATCCATATTTCGTTTCTAATACCTACTTTTCCGTCAGGTCTTTTATAGCCCATAAAGGTTAAAGGTTCTTGTTTTTCAACCTCTTTAAAATTAGGAGTGTATTCATAGTCGAGCACGCCTGAAAGATTTGACTTTGTATTATGTGTATGTATATGCTCACCTTTTTTAATATCTACCTTTGCGTGGCCTATCGGGTAAGCATATTTAATTATATTTTCACCCTTTGGTACATCCTTTAAAGCGAATTTATGACCCGCAGGGATATCGTTTAAAAGGGTTATTTGCTCACCGTTTACTGTTACAATCTCCCCTGCTTTTAAAGATTCAACTGCAACAGCTACGCTATCAGACTTATGTATCTTAATACATTTCATTATGCTAAAACCTCTTTAACTGCCTCTTTAGCATCGGTCATTATTCTTTCGTACCAATATGTAACCTCTTCGGTAAAGTTATTATAAAGGCTCATATCCTCGCCCCAAAAATCCGTGTTTTTACAAGCTGATTCTACGAAATCTGCTTTGCCTGTATTTTTAGCGAAAAACTCTAAAACTGCTTTATCATCGTGAATTACATATTCATCGCCATTGACTCTTTTAGCATAAAGTCCGTCTTCTTTTAAATTGTTTGAAGAATAGAATGCTAAAAGGGCAGCAAAAGAAAATGTAATTAACTTTGGCAGCTTGCCTTTGTTTTTGTAATAATCTTTAAATGATGGTAATACTCTTGCTCTCCATTTTGAAACAGAATTAAGTGAAATTGAAAGCAATGCGTGATCTATATACGGATTTTCAAATCTCTCAAATACCGAGTTTGCAAATTCCTTTACTTCATTTAAAGGAAGATTTACTTGAGGTACTATTTCATCCATAACAATTCTATGAATAAATTCACCCATAATCTCATCGTTCATACAGTCTCTTACTATATCAAGACCATAAAGATAACCTGCAAGAACGCTTGATGTATGTGCGCCGTTAAGCACACGTACCTTTCTTTCCTTGTATGGTTTATGATTATCTGTGAAAACAACAGGAAGACCTATTTTATCCAAAGGCAATTCATCGCTTATTTGCTTTTCACTTTCAATAACCCAAAGAGCGAAAGGCTCACCTATATCTACAAGCTTATCCTCGTATCCAAGTTCGGAGCATACCTTATCTGCATAACCTCTAGGATAGCCTGTAACAATTCTATCTACTAAAGTGGAGCAGAAAACATTGCACTCATTAAGCCAAGTTTTAAATTCTTCAGGCAAATTCCAAACATCTACAAGTGCTAAAACACATTCTTTTAATTTCTTTCCGTTTTCTTCAATCAGTTCAACAGGAAGAATAATTAAACCATTATCCTGTGCGCCACCGAAGCTTACAAATCTTTCATAAAGAAATTTTGTAAGTTTGCCCGGATAAGTATTGGGTAGTCCATCAAAAGTATCGTTTCTGTCTAAAACAATACCTGCCTCGGTAGTATTAGATACAACAAAGCGAAGTGTATCAAGGTGTGCTAATGCCATATACTCGTCAAAATCTTCGCCACAATCAAGCACTTTAGAAACCGATGTAATAATACGGCTGTCGTTTACTACTTTTCCGTTTTCTTTACCACGAAGCACTACTGTATAGAGATTATCCTGTTCCTTGAACATATCGAGACTGCCAAAAGAAATTGGCTTTACAATCGCAATGCTACCATCAAAAGCGCCCTTTTCATTGGCAATATCTATCATATAATCAACAAATGCACGAAGAAAATTGCCTTCACCAAACTGCATCACCTTTATGGAATATTGTGTTTTTACTGCTTTATCTTTAATATTCATATTTTCATCCTCTACAAAATTATCTATATATATAAAACCCGTTTCCCATAATCTGTTGCGATTCTGAATAGACTATAAACGCTTCTTTATCAATGCTTAAAATTTTATTTTGAAA